>JBILTA010000431.1:0-5113 GCA_044371785.1 Pirellulaceae bacterium
AACTGCCGTACTTTGTGGTCTTCTACCAGCAACTCGCCGAAGTCTTTCTTCGACGCATACCATCGACTCTTCCAGCCGATGACAATGCCGGTTCGAAAACCAACTGGATTAACTTTTTGACCCATAAGACCACTTCGCTGTAAGGCTTTAAACGGTTACGTCCAATTTGTTCCAACTAGCTGTTTTGCATCTCGTCGAGTCGTGTCAACTCAACCGAAATATGTGCGGTTCGCTTTAAAATGCCGAACGCCATACCACGAGCTCGTGGCTGAATACGTTTGAACATCGGACCACCGTCAACCAAGGCCTTGGTAACAACCAACTCTTCGGGGTTGTAGGTACGACCTTGGTTCTGATCTGGGTCCTGAGCACTGCCGATCGCACTGGTGATCACCTTCTCCAGCATGCGAGCACCGCGATTCGGCATAAACTTCAATATGTTCAATGCTTCATCAGCAAATTTTCCTCGTACCAAGTCCGCCAAAGGGCGAACTTTACGCGGGCTGATTCGAGCAAATCGGTGGGAGGCACGGTATGCCATGGCCTTCGCACTCTCACTTATCAAAAGGTTAACTGTTTTCTCTCATTCAACCACTCAAAACACCATTGTCTCAAGCGATTCTAACCTGCTATTTGAATCCTCAGTCTCTTCAACCAGGACACCAGTAGCAGCTTAACATCTGCAAGGCGATTACTTCTTCGCCTTGCCGCCGTGACCTCGGAAGGTTCGCGTCGGAGCAAACTCACCCAACTTGTGACCGACCATATCTTCGGTCACAAACACTTTCATGTGAGTCTTGCCGTTGTGAACCATGAACGTTACCCCAACAAACTCAGGCACGATGGTGCAACGTCGAGCCCAAGTTTTAATTGGCTCTTTGTCACCCTTTTCAGCCTGCTTTGCGACTTTCGCAAACACTTTGGGATCTACGAAAGGTCCCTTTTTGGAAGAACGTCCCATATTTGACTCTCAAAACTTCCAGCAATTGAACTGTTTCAGTTCTTGTTCAAGTTCTTGTTCGTTTTCCGATCAGACGCCCGAAGAAACTTCGCCACGCCCGCTCGACACTAGTTCTACCGTTGTTCTGTACTATCGCAACTTCAATTGGCCATATCGACGCGACTTGCGACGACGAATAATGGACGAATTGCCTGGTTTGCGTGGTTTACGAGTACTTCCACCCTTGGCACTCTTGCCTTGCGGGCTTACTGGATGACGTCCACCCTTGGTTTTACCTTCACCACCACCGTGAGGGTGATCGATCGGGTTCATCGTAGTACCGCGAACATAAGGCCGCCAACCCAACCATCGCATACGTCCAGCTTTACCGATACGTACTGCGTTATGATCAGGATTGCTTACCTTGCCAACGGTCGCACGGCAACGTCCAGGAACACGGCGAATTTCACCGCTTGGCAATTGCAACTGCGCCCAATCGGCTTCACGAGCCATCAAAATTGCTAACGATCCAGCGCTACGGCAGAGAGCAGCACCTTTGCCAGGTTGCATCTCAATGCAGCAAACTTCCGTACCTGCTGGAATGTTCTTCAGTGGCAAGCAGTTGCCAACAACTGGAGCGGCGTTTGGACCGTTCTCTACAGTTGCACCAGCAACCAATCCATCTGGAGCAATAACATATGTCTTTTCACCGTCGGCATAGTGCAGCAACGCAATTCGGGCCGATCGGTTTGGATCGTATTGAATCGAATCGACTTTCGCAGGCACACCATCTTTAGTGCGTAGGAAATCGATAATTCTGTACATTCGCTTATGGCCACCACCACGATGACGCGCGGTGATTTTGCCCTGGTTGTTGCGACCGCCTGTCTTACGAGCGCGAACCAACAACGACTTCTCAGGCACTGCACCTTTTGTCAACTCAGCAAAATCACTGACCGACGAATTACGTCGACCTGCTGAGGTTGGCTTGTAAATTCTAATTCCCATCGTAATTCAACCTGATCTGGTTATTACTATTCCTGGTGTCGTCGACTAGAAGAAGTCGATTTTGTAATCGCCACTCAATTTCACAACTGCCTTCTTCCAGCGTTGGGTTTCACCCAAGCGGAATCGAAAACGTCGCGATTTACCTTTGCGGTTTTGAATTGCTACCTTTTCAACCTTCACGTTGAAATGCTCTTCAACAGCCTTGCGTACATCAATCTTTGTTGCATCAGGTGCAACTTCAAAAGCATAATGATTGTACCGCTGTGCCCGGTGAATACCCTTCTCGGTCACCAGCGGACGAATCAAAACCTGATGTGGCATTTTGCTCGTTGCTTCGCTCATCTGTTACGATTCCGTTTATGGTTTCGCCGGCTGAGTTTCTTGCGTCACTCAGCCGCTTGTTCTTTGTTCGAGTCTTGTACTAATGGTTCGTTCGGCAGGATCCTGAAACCCCACCATCATCTGTCGGGACCAAGCAGGTCCCTTCAATTATGCACTTTGGCTTTTCAACCAATCCAAAGCTGCCTTGGTCACCAACATGCGTTTTGGCTGCAAAACAACCAATGCGTTCAAGTCACTTACCGGAGTGATTGTCACTCCAGGAATGTTTCGTCCGCTGCGATAAACATTTGGATTGTGTTCGGCTGTCGCCACTACCGTGGTCATTGCATTCAAACCAAGAGCCTTGAGCATCGCTGCAAAGTCTTTGGTCTTTGGTGCATCCATGGTCAACTGATCGATCACAATTACCTGACCATCTTGCAACTTCGAAGCGATCGCCATGCGTGTTGCAGCGCGAACGGCTTTCTTCGGAAGACGATAATAGTAAGAACGAGGCTTGATCGACTTGGCATGACCACCACCACGACGGTGTGGTGCGCGGCTCGAACCAACGCGAGCGTTACCAGTACCTTTTTGTCGGTACAACTTGCGAGTCGAACCAGCAACTTCGTTACGTGGCTTGGTCTTGGCAGTTCCTTGACGACGGTTGGCCAAGTACATAACCACCGCATCATGCAACAACTGCTTGCTAATCTTCGGAGCGATCTGCTGTGGATCGATTTCGTATCGACCTACTTCCGCACCCGTTCGATCGTAAATTGGTAAGCTAACCATTTTGCAATGTCCGCTTTTAAAATAAATGGCTTCGTAAACTGTTACTAAGCGTTGTTTTATTGCTTAATTATCTGATCTTTTTACTTCGCTGCATCGACACTGCTTGGTGCCAGCTAGCAAAGACTCGCCTTAGCTGCCAACCTTATTGGTTTCGCGAACGATTACGTAGGCTCCAGCTGGACCTGGAATACCGCCGCGAACTAACAATAAATTCTTGTCTGCATCAATTCGGGCAACCTTTAGATTTCGCATGGTCACACGTTCGTTACCGTATTGACCAGGCATCTTCTTGCCCTTCTTCATACGACCACCACCGCGGTTCGAAGCCAAAGCACCAGTACCACCCATGTGGCGATGCACCTTCTTTACACCGTGAGTCGCTCGTTGACCCTTGAAACCATGTCGTTTCATGGCACCCTGAAAGCCACAACCCTTGGTGTAGCCGATCACGTCAACCGATTCGATTCCGTTGAGAACATCAACTGTAATTTGATTGCCAACTTCTAATCCATTGGCTGCACCGCGTAACTCGCGGATAAATCGAGGCGGATCGCAGTCCGCTTTTGGAAGAGTTTCAACGCCAGCAGCAGATAGCTTTTTGCGGCGTTTGCTATCGAGCTTGGCAACATGTCCACGCTCACTTCTAGCAGCCAATCGACGTGGCTTATTTCCGAATCCTAATTGAACACCTTCATATCCGTCGCGATCAACAGTACGGATCTGCAACACTGAGCAAGGACCAGCTTCGATGACCGTAACCGGAACAGCAGTACCATCTGCCAAAAAAATCTGTGTCATGCCGACTTTGCGGCCTAAAATGCCCTTGGTCATTTTCGATCTTTCCCGTTTACGCTTGTTATCCTGGAGACACCAATCTTCGTCCGCTTCGACACTTGCGGTTACCCGCACTTGTCACCACTAGGCGATACCCTCAACTCGCTTCAATGACTTGCGTCGATTTTCAACGCATTCCTGAAACTCACGGGGTGGTCCGATTCGGGCTTACCAGAATAACCTCCCGTTCATGTGGCAACTCGTTACTCTCGAAACGTTACTGCTGTCTAATCGTCATTGTCCCATCAGTTACCATTACCAAGCCACAAGATCCATTCACTCGAGAATCTCTTTAACTCAGCAATATCTTATCTCTCTTATCGTTCCACTTCTCCCTGAACTCAGCTAAATCCATCGGGAGCATTGGTTTCGGACCAACCGCCACAGTTCCACAGTGCCAGGCACTATCGAACTAGCGTGCAGTGGCCTTAATCTTGATATCCACCCCAGCAGGGAGGCTCAATTTGTTCAAAGCTTCAATCGTACGAGCAGTCGCTTGCTTGATATCAATCAAACGCTTGTGCGTACGAATTTCAAATTGCTGGCGGGCCTTCTTGTCAATCGTTGGGCCTGCCAACACGGTATATTTTTCAATTCGGGTCGGCAACGGAATCGGGCCGTGCACTTCCGAGTGAGTGCGTTTGGCAGTCTCAACAATCTCTGCAGCACTTTGATCCAGAACCGCATGATCATAAGCTTCCATGCGGATACGAATTACTTCGTGTGATGAAGACACTTGCGATACCTCGTTACTACCCGAAACAATCTATAACTCTCAAACCAACTTCCGACACCACACTGAGTTTATTGGTAAACCAACTCACACTTGCATGTGTCGATTGTGATAACCAAGTGCTCGTCACACGTATTGAAGCAAACTCCAATACCTAACTGCCTTAGTTACCCACGATGCCCCGCGCCGAGACCACCAGGTTGATTCTTTTCTGCTGAACCAGCAGCTTGTTATCAACTCCAGTTTCGCTTGCAGCCATCTCGCAAGCGGTGGTCGCACAAAACAATAGCCAACGAACCGTGCAGCCCCCTCTTTTTAGGAGAAAGGCATACCACTTTGCTCGCTGATTTCGTCTTTGGGCTATCGGAAGACAGGCGTTTTTTGCCTGTCCAGAGCCGGAAGCCCAAAAGCTTAGGGGCGAACCACATTTCCGTCAACGCCAAATTCAATTCAGTCTTTCAGAACTGTTTTGGTGGTGGGCG
>JBILTA010000432.1:0-5111 GCA_044371785.1 Pirellulaceae bacterium
AAAAAAGTAACTCGTTCTGTTATCTTGGCAGGACTTGCGTAATGCTTCGCGATTAGTGTTGTGAAGAGTTTGTCTTGGCCATTCTTCCGCAGCGTCTTTTAGGCTGCTAATGTCGATTGTGATTCTGCTCGGTTGCGTGATGCGACCCAAGCGAAAGTGAGTAATATTCCTGGGATTCCGCTGGCTAACACAACAATATTTTCCATGGACAAGATGGATGTGTTGAGTGTATCGGTTCCAAGATATACCGTGGCGATGATCGACAAAGCATTATTGTAGGCATGGGCGATCATGGCAGGGATGAGCGAGCCTGAGTAGTAGGTTATGAGTCCGAGCCATAGACCAAGCGGGATCACTGCAACAACATGTACAGGGTCCATATGAAATCCAGCGAAGAGAAGGCTGCTTAGCAGAATTGCCCAGGCAGGATGCCATCTCTTAAGCAAGCGTGATTGGATGTAGCCACGAAATAACCATTCTTCGGCGATGGCGGGAAGGAGCGAAACACAGAGGAATAGGCCGATAATGCCAAAACCTTGCCCGGAGGCTCTGAAGAGTGCCACCATGCTTTCTAGGTGTTCGCTGCTGGTAACGATAAAGGAAAGAGGGATGGACCAAATCAGCGAAACTAAGGGGGCTGCGAAGGTGGCAGCTAGGGTTACCCAAACGGGCCAGCGCGGCGTTCGCAGCGATAATCGTTGCGTGAATTTTTCAGGTGAGAGTAGGGTGGCAATAACCGTTACGATCAATATGGCCAATTGACCTGGCATCACTAATACCCAGATTGCGGCGGGGTGTTCGGAAAATTCTGCGAGCATGACTTCGATGTCTGGTAATTCCGAAGGGTCATTAGAGACCGATTGGAGAATAATCATCACGATAACGGAGACGACCGAAGCAATTAAGTAGAGAGCTGTCGCTGTTATGAGAGTGACAAACACGGTCCATAATCGTGGTTTGGTATTGGCCACAGCCAATGCAGGCACGGCCGAAATCGGCTCGGGTGATTCCATAGGCTGCGGTTGCGTTTGATACGGATTGGGTTCTAGATTCATGGGTATCTTGGCGTTGGGTTTTACGAATGCTTGACCGCTGGGCAATAGCCTAAACAGTATAGGGCCTAAAAATTCAGAGGCATACGGTTTTAGGCGACTTTGCGTACAAAAGTGGGCGCGTGGATATGAGTTCCGCGGATATTGCAGAGTTAGTTATCCACAATAGGGCGATGGTCTAATGCAGATTTTCGGGGCTTGTGCAGTCGTTTAATGATTTCTAGGGTGGGCTTCGGCGAGAGAATATTGGGGTGCAGATAACAACGTTTTTGTTCGCGAATGCTACCCCGTTTTATCATGACCGGGACTCTGTTTCGGACGATTTGTCTTTCGACCAAAGTAGCCACATTGCCAACACGCCGATCAATGGGGCTAAGCCGACCAACATGATACCAAGGTCGTAGGACTTAGATTGGTCGGCCAGACGCCCAAACCACTTGTGCGTTGGAGCTGAGACAAGCCAACCGATGGCAGAAAGGACTCCAGAGGCTTTCCCTATATGTTTTGAGTTGAGTTCTTGTGAGAAGGAATAGTAACAAGGAAAAAGGCCGAGTGTTGCAGCACCGATGATTAGCAATGTGCCTAATAAGAGAAAGCCTTTAGGAAGTAGGCTCGCACCGATGGTCAAGGTGCATAATACGGCGCAAATGGTGAAAACGATCAAGCGACTGCGATGGACATTGAGGCCATTACGAGATAATCCCAACACGGCGGCGCCGGCCAATAAGCAACCGATATCGGTGAAGATGTAGTAGAGCGACGTAAAGCCGAGTGCTTCGGCTTCGGTGTAACCACGTCCTTGTTGCAAGAACTTGGGAAGCCAAGCTCGAATCAACTGCCAAGAGGTGTTAATGGAAAGCACAACAAAAGCCAACGCCCAAAACTTTGGATCTTTGACGAAGTCGATTAGCCATTGAATTGATAGTTCATCGGTAGAGTTGGTGGTAGTATTCGCCGTGTCAACATGAAGCGCGTCACGTGGAATGGTAGCGAGCCACAAAAACACCCAGAGTATTCCCACTGCTCCCACAACGAGAAAGGGTGGTCGCCATGTGTCAGCAATTTTGGGATCACCCGCGAGCGCGAGAACGATAATCGGCGTAAGGATCGCACCAATCGAAGCGCCCGATTGAAGGATACTGTTTCCAAAGACGCGATCACCGCGAGATAGAACTTTATGAGTGACCACGAGCGCGCAGGGCCAATGTCCCGCTTCGAAGAAACCGAGTAGGCCGCGACAATACCATAGGTTATCAAAGCCTGTGGTAAAGCCTGTAAGAAAACCCATCACCGACCAAGCAAATAAAACAGAAGGATAGAGTAAACGAACAGAGATTTTGTCGGCAGCAGCGCCAAAAACGATAGATCCGAGAGCGAAGGCAACACCAAATACAAGCTCTAACTCGCCATATTGTTCTTCGGAGAGTTCGAATTGATTGGTGATACGAACCGAGAGGGTGGCTAGCGTTTGGCGGTCCATGTAATTGATCATGGTGGCCATCAGCAGCATTATAGCGACCCACCAGCGCCACCAAGACAAACTAGAGTCAAAGAGTTTCATCGAGGAAATTTTTCTGAAGGGTGGAGGAGGGGTGACACACAAACCGCGGACACGTATCCTAACGGATCTATCGGAAGCACTTCCACCGCTTCAAAAGACTTTTCGTAAAATCCCTCCCAGGAGCAAGTTCCGTGTCGCTAATCCATCGACGTGATTTTGTACGTTCTTCCATGATCTTGGGCAGTGCGGGCGTAATCGCACTTCAAAATTTGCCAGGAACAATTCAAGCAGGAACAACTCCTGTGCGCCGGCCCGTTCGAATACTTGATACTCATCAACACTTGTGGGATTTGAGTAAGTTAAAGCTTCCGTGGTTGGAAGGTGCGACCGAGGTTCTAAAGAAAAAGTATTGGCTGCAAGAGTATCGAGAAGCGACGAAAGGTTTTGAAGTTGACACCATGTATATGGAGGTCGACGTTGCCGAAGATTTGTTGGACAAGGAAGGGGAAATAATTTCTGAAATAAGCCGCGAGAGATCGAATCAGATGTTGGGGGCGATCTTGGGAGGCCGACCAGCGGCCGACGACTTTGCCGCTTACGTAGATCGGCAAATCAATCGAGGAGCGGTAAAAGGGATACGGCAGGTGTTACACGGAGGAACCCCGAAAGGCTTCTGCTTGGAATCAGCATTTGTACGTGGCATTAAAGTGCTTGGAGATCGAGGCTTGTCGTTTGATTTGTGTATGCGACCAGCAGAGTTGCGCGATGGCTATCAGCTTGCGAAACAATGTCCTGATACACGATTTGTGATCGATCATTGTGGCAACGCTGATCCGAAAGCTTTCGAGAGATATGCTAAGGCAGGTATGAAGGCAGAACATGACGCTAATGATTGGCGCGTGTCGATGAAGCAGTTGTCTACGCTACCGAACGTCATCTGTAAAATTTCGGGAATAGTGGCTCGGGCTCCTGAAGGTTGGAAAGATGAGGATTTAGCTCCCATCGTGAACTATTGCCTTGATACCTTTGGACCGAATCGGGTGATCTTTGGTGGAGACTGGCCTGTTTGTTTGCTGGGAGCACCTCTGAATGCCTGGATCGAATCGTTAGCTAGAATTGTTTCGAACCGTCCAGAAAAAGAGCAAAGTCAATTGTGGTATGACAATGCGGCGGCTTTTTTCGCTTTGAAAAAGTAGAAACGCTATTTCGAACAAAAAACTCCATTCGCTTCTCTATCAGGAGCGAATGGAGTTTTGAAGTATGGACTCAATCGAATGAGAAACGCTTAGGGAAGCTGCACAACTTCGCCGCCGCCAGCACTGAGCAATGCATCGAGAACTTCTTCGTCGAGAGAATCGTCGAAGTTGTAGACGGAACCATCACAAATACCGATAACTCCTCCTTCGGGACTCTTGAGCAGGAATTCGAGTAGCGATTTGGCTGCGATATCGAAATCATCGGGCTTGGTCCAGGGTACGGCTGCTTCTGCATTCACTTCCACGAACATGATGGTGTTTGAGGTACCATCGGTAACATTGCGGAAGCCGCAATTCTCGATATCCCAAATCGTTCGTTTCTCATCTCTGCCGCCGTAGGGTGCTACATAGGTTGTAAAGCCTTCGGGCAAATCGACCCTTGGATTCTTGTACGCATCTGGCATCTTGGCCAGCAATTCTTTGTTGTGTTCGCTGTCCCATGGTTCATCCATGTGGAATTCATTGTAAAGGGATGACTCTTCAACGAAAGGCAAGAGTTTGACTCGCCAACTTAAAAGTGGTTTCCCTTCGTCATCGGTTATTGCTCGAGGTGGAAATTTCTTGAAAGCCGACTCGTGATTATGGAATGCTAAGCCGATCTCTTTCAGGTTGTTCGCTGGGGCAGCTTCCTCTATGGAAAAGCGTGCAGCCTCAAAGGCAGGCACGAGCATGCCGAATACCATGGATGTCAGGTAGTACGATTGAATGTTCTTGAGTTCAATCGTGGCTCGATTATCTGCCAAAACAGGTTCTGTGCTCGCTTCGATCAACCCGCGAGCTCGGGTTAGATATTCTCCCCACGCAGTTCGCAGTTCATCGCTCATGGAGACGTACGACATTTGAGCATTGATCTGATTGAGGATCTGGTCGAATCCTTGAGCCCTTAAGCCGACGAGGAGTTCTTGTACTTGTTTGGCAGAAGCTTCGTCGGCGGCACCGAAGTGGATTTTGGTCGAGATATCATAACCGATTGTGCTTTGCATATAGACATAGTCGGTTTTATTGACCAGTTCGGTCAAATCGCTGACGATATCTGCGGTAAGCATGAATTGATATTGTTCTAGGGAGGTGATGATCAAATCTCGAAGCGGTTCGATAGCGATAGCGACACGTACTGGATCTTTATCTGCGGCCAGCATAGCGATGTGTTTGCTGGGAGTGCCACGCGCGGCCATCATTTTTCGGAGGGTCGCTTCGGTGCCGAAGAGAATTCCGTTTTTGTTTTGAACGACACTCATGGGAGTATCGGTCATTGGGCGGAGCTTGACATCGGGTGCTTTAGCAGAGGTTTTGGTAGGGCCA
>JBILTA010000433.1:0-5106 GCA_044371785.1 Pirellulaceae bacterium
CGTCGTTATCAGCATCTTGTATCTTGACACTGTAGACATACTGTTGGCCGAGCGTTATTTGCGTGATTGGTGACGATGTAAATGTCGGAGCACGATTGGCTCCTTTCACGGGGAGCTTTAGAACTAAAGATCCGACTGCTCCCCATACATCGGTGGCTTTCACTTCGATAGTTTCTTCGGAAGCGGTATGTTGTGGCGGCACATTCCATTGAAGCTTACCGCTAGAGGAGATGCTCATTCCACTGGGACCACGAAGCAGATTGTAGGTGATCGCATCGTTCTCTGGATCGCTTGCGACCACATCGCGTGAGTAGGTGGTGCCCCGCTCTGCGACACCGAGTGAATAGGACGCAAATGTGGGAGCCCGGTTCATGCCTCGATCGTCGACGACTACTTGGAAGTTCAGTGTGCTACGGCCTTTGAAAGTATCAGTCGCGGCTACTGTAAAAGAGTAGGTTCCATTTTGCTTCGGTAGCCAAGTCAAGTGACCGCTGACGGTATCCAAAATAGGATTGCCTATCGTTGGCGCTTGAAGGAGTGAGAACGTCACTCGATCCCCATCGATGTCGCTACCGGCAAAGTGAGCTCGATACTCTGTGTCACGTCGATGAAGCGTAGCAGGGGTTCCTTGTAGGCGAGGTGGTGTATTCGAACCACGCACAACTAGAGAGAGTGGTACTCGTTCTGTGCCTCCATTCAAATCGCTGAGCAACATGGTAACTGTGTGCCTTCCGATATCGGCTGCTGAAGGTTCCCAGGTTAGTATTCCGGTCCAAGCGTCAATGGATAGTCCATGTGGGCCAGCCAAAAGCTGCCAATGAAGTGTATCGGCTTCGGAATCGATCGCGGCCAGTTGGGTAATTAGCCTGCGATCGGCGAGGGCAAAGATCTCTTTAGGTTCTCTATATTCGGGTGAAGTATTTGCTGCAGACGCAACGACATGAGTATTCCAAATCGATTCGCCCGTCGCTCCAAGTTCGTCTATGACCTGAACTCGAATTCGATGTGCTGCGGATGCAGCGGTTAGTTGTGACTGTGCGGGCCGCCAGCGCAAGAAGCCATCCGTCGATAGGGTCAAGCCTGATGGTCCTTCGAGTAGCTTGTAACGAAGTGTATCGTGTTCTGGATCAACGGCTTCGACGCGCCATTGATAAAGCGAATCCGCTTGTAAGACATGGCGTGGTGCATTTGTGATCGACGGAGAACCGTTTGACAAAGTTCGCGAGGTCACATCGAATGTCTGATAACTCGTTGCGCCAGCGCTATCGGTCGCCGCAACAATTACGGAAAAAGAGCCTGTTTCGCTTGGTGTCCACAGGAGCTTCGCCGGGGGTGCAAAACTCATGCCACTCGGCCCAGAAACCAGGGAAATCGCTAGCGAATCGCTCGGGTTAGGGTCGATTCCCTGCACGTCATACTTCCATTGGGTTCCCACGACGACAGAGCGTTCCGGAGTGGAGGCAATTCGCGGCGGGGCATTGCTCAGCACAGGTAATACAAACTCGTGAAGTGATGCACGACCACCTGCATCGCGTACCGTGACCTTGGTGCGAAACTCTCCAGCAGTAGAAGGCGTCCAATGAATGGTGCCACTCGAGTCGATCGTCATTCCTCGCGACAACGAAGCGGCGTCTAAGCTGTAGCTGAGTGTTTCCCCTTCTCGATCCAACGCCTCGACGGAATACGACCAAACGAGGTCGCGAACTGCCGGAGCAGGTGCCGAACTTCGAATCATTGGCCCTTGATTGCTGGTTGTTGGGTCATGCACCATCAAGGAAAAATTGTGCTTCGCTTGTAGGCCGTGTTCATCTTCGACGACCAATTGCGCATGATACAATCCGGTACCCGTTGGACGCCAACGCATTTGCCAGGCTCGTGTACCGGGTAGAGATCCAGTGGGCGGATCCTTCTCGATCAATGAGGCTTCGCGCAATAGGGAATCTGATTCAATCCTTAGATACAGTTTTTCATCGAGATCACGATCTCGAACGAGGATCGTTGTTTCTAACCACTCCCCTACTACGGCATGAGTTGGCAGTGTCGATAGGAATATGGGAGCGACATCTCGGCCTGTTGCTTCTAGCAATATCTGTTGCTTGGTCACACCACCACGATAATCCTCTGCAACCACAGTGAACGCATACAAGCCGGGGCTTGGCGGTGTAAAGGTTAGAGTTCTGGCGTCGCTATTGAGTACTGCGCCGTAGGGGCTTTCTTCATCGCGCCAGTGTAAGATCGGCCGATCACCATTTGCATCGCGCACATCGATCGAATAAATCCATGCTTCACCCGTCAACGTTCGCAGCACGGGAAGCGAATGAAACTGTGGCGGTTCGTTCGCTCGTAAGGTACGCAACGAAAACTCATGTAATTGAACCGCTCCCCACATGTCCTCAGCCCGGATCACGATCGAATGGGTGCCAATGTCGGACTCGCGTGGTTGCCAAACCAATCGACCACTTTCCGCATCCAACACCATGCGCTCCGGTGCTATTAGCAATTGCAATGAGACGTGATCGCCATTTGGATCGAGTACATCGATAGGATACTGAAAACGTTCACCCACAATCGCGTAAGTGGGTGGAGCCGAAACAAAAATGGGACCGTCATTAAATAATGGCGCTGGATCGATGACTCGCAATTGAAAACGCAGGGTGGCTTTACCCCCGTGACCATCGACAACTCGTACCGCGATCGGATGGTTACCCTTTTGCGATCGATTGGGCCGCCAAGTGATCAGACCGGACTCAGGATCGATGCTCATTCCCACCGGCGGAAGTTTGCCAGTATCTGGATCGAGTTGCAGTTGATATGTCAGTCCATCGCGATCGAGATCGTCTGCTTCTACTTGAATTTGAATGGGGTTATCGACTTCGATTGTACGCGCAGCAATGGGCATTATGGTCGGAGCATGATTGCCAAACCCAATATCGCGAACCGTGACTTGCCAGGTTTGCAGATCATTTTGCCCAAAAGGATCCGTCGCTTCTAATGTGAACGCATAATCGCCTGGAACCTTTGTTCGCCATGCCAATGTGCCCCCGTGATAATGAAAGTCGCCCCTGTCGATGAGGGTCGAGTCTATTGGCGAATTGGTGAGACGATAGCGAAGCGGATCGCGGTCGGGATCGAGCGCGAGGTAGTCATAGCGGTAGGCGGTCCCCATACCAACCGGAATGACACCTAAGAGAACGCGCTGCGCGTCATCGGTAAGAAACTGCATTTCAAATTTATGTGCGTCGCCATCACCTCGAAACGTAACGGGATAGGTAACGCTGTTGGCAGACCAAGTCGGATTGCCGATCGCTGACACAAGTTCGGCTAGACTACTGGTTAATTCGATTTGAGTATCTCGGTCCACATCGCCGCTCAAATGATGCACAAAAGCGGCGCTGAAGGACGTTCGTACGTCGGTGGTGCCTTGTCGCAACGACATGATGTCCCAAAAGAAACCACTGTTTTGTTCTATCAGTCCGAAGTAATCTCCTTTGGTGTTGCCTGTGCGATCCAAGACAACATGATTCTGTGCAACCGCTTGCTCAAAACCCCCTTGTGTAATTGCGGCGGTGGCAATGTATTGTTTGCCATCGAATGCTAAGCCCAAGAGATTATCACCGTTTTCTTTTCGCAAGATCGAATTTGCCAGTATATGCAGCGTCACATCGGCCTGTTGTAGTCGTTGCAATAGGCCAGTGGCCCGCAGATTAGCATCGATGGCATCTCGATCTTCGTCGGTGATCAACACGAGCTGACGACTCGACAAATCACGGAAACGGTTATTCTCTAGGGCGTATACGATGGCATCATAGCCATCTTCGATCTCTCCGCTCGCTTTCAACGTGCGCGCCAAGGTGCTCGCTTGATTTGGCGTTAACCAATCTTTATCACGAAATTTCAGTTGCTCTCCCGCTGTTAGCGTAAAGCGATACGATGACAGTTCATAGCTTTCGTCGATATTGGCTGTCCAGGTATTCGTTAAGTCTGATATCGACGTCTGCAACAGGTTGGTAACCACGAATTCATAGTTACCAGACATCTCACTATACACTTCGAGCATATAGTCACCCGATGCTGGAATCCGCGTGAGGCGATGCTCGACATCGATCGCCTTGGAATCGCTACCGATCGTAGAGATATCGCCGACACGAGTGAGTTGGCTGTCCCAAATAATCCCACCCGCGGCTGTTTTCAGTCGCATTCGCAATTGACTTGTTGAGGCTGACGTGACATCGATTTGCCACAAGTCACCTGCATTGGCAGCCAGCACATACTGATCGCGTTCCACGATCGAACCGATAATGTCACTGACCGATTGCCCGTAAGCGATGCGCGCGCCACCAGCAGGTGGGGCGGAATTGACACCCAAATCGCGAATCAACCATCCAATATCGGGGACTTGAAAGTAAGGACTTTCAAGGCGACTCAAAACAACTTCATAGGTGCCAGAAATGGGCGCCGTCCAATCCCAAATGTCGCCTGCTGTTCCGCTGACAACATAATGTCCTCGCGCATCGAGAATATCGATTCCCACCGTCCCGCTATGCGTCGACTCAAACTGATAACGATGATCGGCCAGCGCTTGAAACTCAACGCGTCTATGTGTCCCATCGGACAATAGGCTTAACGGATAGCCTGTGTTGACTTGCACGGGCGTTTGGGATCGAGATCCATCGTGCAATTGAAAAGCATAGTTCAAGATCTCGGAGCCTGGGCGGACAACGAGTGTGTACTTGCCTGACATCGGCAAAGAAAAAACACCGTCGTCACCGGTTGACATCAAGCCTTGATACCGCTGTCGCAAATCCGTGCTCTGCAAAAACGTCGGAGTAACCAATTGACCTGTTGGGCTGATTATTTCGATGCGTGTATCAGGATGTCGTGCTTGACCTGTGAGATTATCGATCCAACGATAATGATCGACGATCCAAGCAGCGGCCGCTGTTGCATCAAATGTGTAGAAACGCACATCACTTGAACTTGAAAAGGTACCTGCAACTCGCTCCCCCGCTGCGATAGAGCTACCTGAGTTCGCAACATCAAACACTTGCAAATCGTACGTCGTAGTTGATGCACCTGCCAACAGCAAACGGTAGCGACCTGTTTCTG
>JBILTA010000434.1:0-5105 GCA_044371785.1 Pirellulaceae bacterium
GATGGAGTGGTTGCGGGAGTCGTTGCTGCCGGTGGAGTAAATGGAATTTCTGGGAACTTCAGGTCAGGCGTGCCAGGCAACGAGTTCAGGTTGGAAGGGAGGTTCAATTGTGGTTTGGGTTCAGGCTTGAAGTTTGCAAGCCATTGGTAGAACGTTTTGGAGTTGGCACTGGCTAGCCATTCGATACGGCTCTTGGCATGTTTGGCAAAAGCTTCCGAATTTGTGTTCGATGCGACTTGTTCCCAAGCTTGTGTTGCCTTTTCGACTTCGCCCATCGATTCATAAGCTTGGGCTAGGCCGATCTGTGCGCGAGCTTGGATGTTGGCGTCACTGGTTTCAGACAGCAGTGATTCGTAACCTTCAACGGCTTTTTTGAGCGACTCCATGGCTTCGTCTTTATCGACCAAGAGAGCTTCGGTGCCTTTGAGCAGGTCGTTATCCGCTACCATTTGGCGAGCCCAACCGGATGCTTTGGAGGTCGGATACTCTTCAATAAGTGGTTCAAGTTGAGCAGCATCGCCGCTTCCGGAGGCAAGATAGAAGCCGTTCCATGCGGCTGCTTCACGTTGGTCATGTAGGCTCGTAACGACACCCCATACCAAAACGACACCGGTAACGGCCAAGACGGCAAGAACAATCCAGCCGATCATCGGCTTAACTTGTTCGATCCGTTTATCGAGTTCACTGGCCAAAACATTGGTTTGAAGTTGGTGACGTTCTTCGCTTTTCATGCTCTGCATTTCCTGAAAGGGGAATAATCGTCGTAAATTTAAGCGGCAGAAGCAATTAGCGTCAATAGGAGCCTGGAGATGTATATCTTTGGCTTCTGCTTTTTTGTTCTCTTGTACGTGCGTATGTGTGTCAGTGGTCCCGACACCGTCTACCAATGTCCAACTCACACGAATCAGCTAACCATTCACACTTCAAAACGGTGTGTCGTCGAAATCGTCCGCAGCTTCCGAAAAGCGATCGTTGGCTGACTTATAGTTCGCTTCCGCACTTGGGCTGCCGGCCGTTTTGCCACCGACGCTGCGGAAACTCATCGCTTCAGCACTTAGGAAGAACTTCACTTCGCTTTGTGGATCGCGTTGCCATTTGCGGCCGCTGAGTCGAAAGTTCGCTTCGATTTCATCGCCAACATTCAGGTTGTCGCAGCTATCGCAAGCATCGCCGATGAATTCCAGGGGGATATAGTTGACGAAGCGACCGTTGTCTTGTTCCAAAACGACCAAACGTTTGCGAAAGCCTTTTTGGCCAAACGTTTTGGTGGGCTCAATTAAATGGACAGTGCCGCGAATTTTATTGTCTTGTGGACGGTCGTTCATCGTTTTCAATCCTTAACCTACGCCAATAATCTGCGCAAGAGTCTAACGCTCTTGCGCGGCCAATGCCAGCGGCTAAGGAATGGTATTTCAGCGTGAGAAAAAGGTGAGAGCCAATAAGCTGACCAAACCGGCAGGGATGCACCAATAAGCGAAATAGTGCAGTTTTCCTTGGTTGAGCCAGCGTTTGAGCCAAACCAATGCGAAAAGTCCTACGACAAAACTTATCCCCGCTCCGGCTAGCAAATAGAGGCGGGGCATGCCATCGGGTGCAGCCTCCCCGAGGTCTTTGAGTTCCAGCACGGTTGCCCCTAAGATTGCGGGTATGGCCAATAAAAATGAAAACGTCGCTGCGGAGTTTCGATTCAAACCGAAGAGGAGTCCCGCAAAAATGGTCGAACCACTGCGGCTGATACCGGGCAAAATGCCGATGGCTTGGAAGCAGCCGATAGCCAAAGCCTGTTTCCAGCTGATATGTGCGTAATCGGTAGAGCCTTCTGGTTGTTTGCGAATCCAGAGAAGCCCAATGCCTGTCACGATCAACATGGAAGCGCTGATCCATGGGCTTTCCAGAACGTCGGAGTAAAGTTTCTTGATAGTGAGTCCAGCGATGGCTGCAGGGATGGTGCCAATGATGAGCATGCCAATTAGGCGGCGATGTTTGGTGAGGATATCCAGAATCTGTTGGTGAAAGATACAAAGGATCGAAAGTAACGTACCGGCATGTAGTACGACGTTGATCAGGATGGTTTCTTTCATGCCGCCGAAAGCATGTTGCAGCAAGACCAGATGGCCTGACGAGCTGATGGGAAGAAATTCAGCGATCCCTTGCACGATGGAAAGGATCAGTATTTCAAGCCATTGCGGCATGAGGACCTCGGAGTGGCGGACTGGGAAAAATTCGGACGGTTTGGAGTTGGTACAAAAAAGAAGCCCGGATACCCAAGGTCAAGTATCCGGGCCCTTGTTATTAATACAACCGATAGCACCGTAACCCGAACCTGCCGAACCGACTTTTATGAAGGTTGCGTCACAGGTTGCTGACTGTCAAACGAAGTTTGGACAATATTCAGCGGAGAAAACGATGAAATCTGTTGAGGTGGGCGTCGGGAGACGGCCCGCCGACAACCTCACGAAACGCCACCTTTATGGCTGTAACTGTCAGAAATCACTCGATCACCTCCTTTTTGACTAGTGCCTGCTCGACATCTATCACATTCAGCCTAGAAGGGATAGTTCATCGAGACTGATACTAACGTCGATGGTCGCGGAACCATCGATGACGGTAGATACATTCTACTTCTTACCGTCCCGCAGAAGCAAATTAATTTTAACACTTTGATGCAAACCGATATCAGGATCTCGATCCAGGAAACAACCACTGCTGAGTGGTAGCGGTTAGTTTTCCAGCGTACTGGCTTACTTCAAAGGCTTCAAAACAATATTGCTTCTCTGTTGTAGACAGAGGGAAACTCAGTTGGTTCAGGCGTTCTCGCCACAAAATTTCGCGGCCTGAGATAAATTGTCGCAGCCACCCATCGAGCCATTTCAGTTTACCGGCTTCGTCGCTTGGAACATGGGCTTCCAAGTGATCGTGGTACGGTAGCCATTCGAAGACTTGTGAGCGGTGGCACGCGAGCATTTTCACGGCAGTTGGAAATTCTTCCGTGATATCTAAAACGACATCTGGTGAAAGTGGAGCGGGCCGTGTGAACAAGTCTGGCATGTAGGCGACCACTGGATCGTGTTCCAATCTAGCAACTTCAGCAACGATATGTGGTACTGTTACCAAATACGATGCATCTTGCACCGACTGCCCTACGGCTCGATGGTCTGGGTGGTAATCGCAGGGTCGATGTGTGAGTACCAGATCGGGCCGAAAGCGACGCATTTCAGCGATGATTGCATCGCGTACAGCTAGTGTCGCTTGCAGGTAGCCATCCGGAAAATCCCACGTTACATATTCTGCACCGATCACCGCTCCACTGGCAGCTGCTTCTTGGCGGCGGATCTTTACCAATTCCGTAGGGACTACTTGATGATGTCCGCTACGTCCGTCGGTTACCGATATGATCTTGATCGTCGCATTCAACTTAGCTTGTCGGCATATCAGGCCGCCGCCAAAAATTTCTGCGTCGTCTGGATGGGCTCCAAGAACCAATATACGAGGTGGCTTCGACGTATCAACCATTGCCACCCTCATACATGATGACCACTAAAACATCGGATGCTGAGAATGTGCCGATAGCCGTATGACCAGTTTGTGGAGCGATATTGCCAGTGATTGAAATCACTTTGGCTTGAGTTGTAGCAATCCACTCATTGATTTCTTTTTCTAGTGAACCGAGTTCACTTTCGATACTCTTGAACAATTTAACTTTTTGCATGATGCGTGTCTCCGCAACGTCAAACGATAAGTGATAGGGGGCTGAGTTGGTTAAGGAGTAGGAGAAGTGGGGTTACGAAAAATAAAGTATACCGCGCCCAGCAGGCAAAGTCCGGCCCACAGGAAGTCCCAGCGCAAGGATTGTCGCATGTAAAAAATCGTGAAGGGAACAAAGACGGACAGCGTAATAACTTCCTGCAAAATCTTGAGCTGCGGCAATGTCAGTTGGGTATAGCCGATTCGATTGGCGGGAACTTGAAGTAGATATTCGAACAGTGCTATCCCCCAGCTTATCATGGCGGCAATGTACCAGGGCTTGGCATTGAGTTCTTTAAGATGGGCGTACCAGGCAAATGTCATGAAGACATTGGATGCGATCAATAGCAAAACGGTTTGTACAAAAACAGGCATTTTGGTTCCTCCGTGGTGGCCGGCTGAAGCAGGAATCCGGCGGCCTCTGATTGTAGCAATCACCCCAGTAGGACAAGATGGGGGCTGCTGATTGTCGTTAGGAATGAAACCAAGGCTATTGACCCATGTCTGAATCATCACCACTGCAAGATCCCAACTTAACCCGCGATGAACTTGCCGGTGAATATTTCGAACGGCTCCTCTACCCCCCCTACCCCGTTCAGGAAGAAGCTCTTTACGCTTGGTTTTCCAGTGAGCAGGGTGTGTTGGTGTGCGCGCCAACCGGCACAGGTAAAACCCTAATTGCAGAAGCAGCCGTGTATGAAGCCTTGCGCACTGGCAAGCGGATGTACTATACCACGCCCTTGATCGCGCTGACGGATCAAAAATTACTTGAACTGCAAACTTCGGCAGTACGTTGGGGGTTCTCTGAAAAAGATGTAGGTTTGGTGACAGGTAATCGTCGTGTTAATGGTGATGCACCCGTTCTAGTTGTGGTGGCGGAGATTCTCCTGAATCGATTGTTGAATCCTGAAGCCTTTGACTTCAGTGACGTGTCGTCAGTTGTGATGGATGAATTCCACAGTTTCAATGATCCCGAACGAGGCATCGTGTGGGAATTAAGTCTCGGCTTGTTGCCAGCGCATGTGCGTACGTTACTGCTTTCAGCAACGGTGGGGAACAGCGTTGAGTTCAATATGTGGCTGGCACGAGCCCATAAACGCAATCTTCTGCTCGTGCAGAGTCAAGATCGCAAAGTACCGTTATCGTTTTGGTGGGTCGATGATCAGCTGCTCGATGAGTTTATGGAGAACATCGCCGAGGGGGATGAATTAAAACGCCGAACGCCTGCCTTAGTATTTTGTTTCAATCGAGATCAGTGCTGGCAGGTCGCTGAGTTGCTTAAAGGAAAAAAGATGATTGACAAAGCGCGGCAAGCAGCTTTAGTCACTCGTTTAGATCGATACGATTGGAGTGAGGGGGCT
>JBILTA010000435.1:0-5089 GCA_044371785.1 Pirellulaceae bacterium
GCAATCTCAGATCGGTCGAGATATCAAAATCGAAACGACACTTTTTCAATCCGAGAAAGTGGAGCTAAGCAGTTTTGCCATCAAGATTCCGAATCCGAAAATCCATACCCTGAGTTTTGATTTTCCTGAATCACCTCAATGGCAACTTGCTGCACAGAACAAGCCACCAGTCACGCAGCCATCCGACCCCAATAAATCGGCTCCTGCATCGATTCCGCAGCGTTCGAGTGTGCCTTCGTCGCTCACACGCATCCGACCCCCCAAAGATTTGGTGAAATTGGAAGATCGGCTGTATTATGTGTTACAGCCACCTTTGGAGACGTTGGCGTCCAATGCGAAGTTAGATTTTGCTTTCCAACCTTTTCCCTATCAGTTCGAGGGGATCGCCTTTCTGTTTTCTCGAGAGACTGCCATTCTCGCCGATGAGATGGGTCTGGGTAAAACGATGCAGGCGATCACGACGGTCCGCATGTTGCTATTGGCGAATCAATTGCGCACCGTTCTACTGGTTTGTCCTAAGCCATTGGTGACCAACTGGGTACGTGAGTTTCGATTATGGGCGCCGGAGATCCCTGTTGCCGTGATCGAAGGCGATTCGGCAAAACGTCAATGGATGTGGAATCAACCAGGTTTGCCGGTTCGCATTGCCAATTACGAATTGCTGATGCGCGATCGAGAATTGCTGCAAGGGAATTTGCATTTCGACTTGGTCATCCTCGATGAAGCTCAGCGAATTAAGAATCGCAATAGCACGACTAGCGAAATTGCGCGAGGCATTTCTCGCTGTCGTTCTTGGGCTTTGACGGGAACGCCAATTGAGAATACACCCGAAGACTTGGTCAGTATTTTTGAGTTCTTGCAGCCAGGGCATCTTCGCGATGGCATGTCGTTGAAGCAAATGGGCCAAGCGACCCGTGATCATATTCTGCGTCGTACGAAGGATAAAGTGCTCACGGAAATGCCACCTAAGCTCTTTCGCGATGCGGAGTTGGACCTTACGCCCGAACAATTGGCCACATATAAGGCGGCTGAAGATGAAGGTGTGATTCAACTATCGGACATGGGGCAAGAACTTACGATTCAACATGTGTTTGAACTCGTATTGCGATTGAAGCAGATTTGCAATTTTGACCCGATCACTGGGGCGAGTTGCAAATTGGAACGGTTAGAAGCGGACTTGGAGGAAGTGGCAGCCAGCGGGCAAAAGGCAATTGTCTTCAGCCAATGGGTTCAGGCCTTGGATCGAATATCAGATGTACTGCAGCGGTACAATCCACTGCAATATCATGGGCGAATTCCGAGCGAAAAGCGTGATCCCATTCTCAAAGAGTTCAAAGAGAATCCTAAGCGGCATGTCTTGTTGATGAGCTATGGTGCTGGCAGCGTGGGGTTGAATTTGCAGTTCTGTCGATATGTATTCCTTTTCGATCGTTGGTGGAATCCGGCAGTCGAAGATCAGGCCATCAACCGCGCTCATCGTTTGGGAGCAGCCGGCTCGGTAACCGTGACACGCATGCTTGTGGCTGGCACAATCGAAGAGCGTATCCACAAGGTGTTAGAAGAGAAACGCGAACTCTTCAACGCACTCTTTGCGGAAGCGGGAACGCCACCGAGTTTGGGACTCAATCAAGGTGATATCTTTGGCTTGTTCAACTTGAAAATACCCAAGGCCAAGAAAGCTGCATAGTCGGTTCGCAGCAGCCCCATCGCCCCTCATTTTTTGCGATATCGATTTCGAATCGTTAGCCTTTTCAGATTTGCAATCTATAATTCAAGTGTTGACTTCGGTCGACCTCTCTATTTATTGTAAAAGAAGGTAGGGTGTCTTTAACGTTCTCGGGGCAACGGCCATGAACAATGAAACACCGAAAAATGATCGTTCGAATGATGGCAACATAGACGCTGGCAGCATAGAAGCTGGCAACGGAGGCGATTCTGTTTACGGAAACGCTGTTGGCCAATTTTTTGTAGGCGTATCAGAATACGTCTTTCATAGTCGAATGGGTGTCGCTGATACTCAGCTGGTCGACTACGTTAGCAATTTGTTGTGCCGGTTTATGCGGACCGACAACTTGCATCGAGTCCGTTTTCTCAACGGGCGTCCCATCACTGAAGTGGTCGGGATGTTGATGGAAGCCAAGCAGCGAGTCGGCGAAGCAAGACGCGAAGTCCATCGGCATATCGGTGACTTTACGTTGTTTTGGGCAGGCATGTATCCAGAAGCATTGCGAGAGATGCGCGGCCCCGATCGACGCGACCAATTCATCAGCTACAGCGAAGAAGGCAAACGCGCTTACCATGTCGCCGCTTTGATCGAAACTTCACGCGACGATGTGCCGTGTGACTTGATGGAGCGGCTCAGCGAACAATTTGATATGTGCGCTTACGGACTACGCGAAATTCGCCGCGAATGGGAGCATGGCGGCCTCTCTTCGTAAAACACACCGAGGCGAAGCTCTAACGAAAGTCGCCTTTCACTGTCCGTATCTGTTGTAGAAATTGATCCATGGTTGCAGTTCGATCGTTCAAGCTCGGTCGCATTGCAGCCATAATCGCATTACCCAGAGTTCGATCGAGGTCAGGGCGATATTCAAAGATGTCGCGGGCGGGATGGGTGTCGTGTTGCAGGGCAGCGAGCCCCGAAGCATCACCCACCGGCCATGGCAGTTCAAACGTACAAAGGTGATAGCAGGTTACGCCAAAAGAGAAAATATCAACGCGTTGATCGGTTGGTTTGCGGCGAACGATTTCGGGCGACATGTACAGTGGCGTGCCGGTGCGGTTGCCAGGCTGCATAAAGTCCTTCGTCGCTGGCACCGTCAAGCCAAAGTCAATCATCTTCACCTGTTCCATATTGGTGAAGCAAATGTAATTGCGAGGGCAGATATCGCGATGGATGAAGCCTTGTTCATGTACGTATTTGAGTGCTTCAGCCATTTGCCGAATGAGGTTCAGTCGTCGGCCGTTGAGCATATCTTCTGACTTTTGGTAGATCAGCTGCTGCAAGCCAGGACCATCGACGAATTCCATAACCAGATAGGGAAGGCCTTTGGTTGTGGTGCCATACTCATAAGTCACCACAATATTGGGATGCCGCATCTTAGTAGCGATCTCACCTTCGCTCGGCTTATTGAGTCCCTTGAATCGGCTTTCGAAGAAGGCCACCTTTTCGGCATCGCAGACCTTCACGCCAACAATCTCTTTGCGAACACGGTCATTGGCAACATAAAAGTTGCTCATCGTTCCGAAGACCGAAGAACGCAAACGTTCAAACCGAGTCTCCACATCACAGCGGGACTCGGCTTTAAACATCGAGGTGAGTTTATCCAGCAAACCCATGATTTATTGACCGCCGAGGGGAAGATAAGTGATTCGCGCGACTTACCATCCACAATAATCAATAGCTCGAGCGATTTCAGACTTCAATTTCGATCGTTCGACGATTCGATCGATATATCCATGTTCTAAAAGGAATTCGCTGGTCTGAAAACCGGGTGGCAATTCGATTTTGATGGTAGCTTTGATCGTACGCGGCCCAGCGAAACCGATCAACGCTTTGGGTTCCGCGAAGACCAAATCACCGAGTGAAGCGAAACTCGCGGCAACCCCACCCATGGTTGGGTTGGTCAAGACGCTGATGAACAAGCCACCATTCTCGCGATAACGGGAAAGTGCAGCGGACACTTTGGCCATTTGCATCAAGGATAGAATCCCTTCATGCATGCGAGCCCCACCCCCTGACCCGCTGACAATGATCAACGGCAAATTCTGCTCCGTCGCTCGCTCAACCAATCGAGCCAAGCGTTCACCCACAACCGAACCCATACTTCCCATGATAAAGGCCGAGTCGGTCACACCGATGGCAACTCGCCGAGCTCGGATCATACCGCAGCCCGTCATGGCGGCATCGGTCATACCGGTTCGTTCCTGTTCAGCCACGAGGCGTTCGGCATAGCTTTTTTTATCCGCGAACTTCAGCGGATCGGTTGGACGAAGATGGTCATCCCACTCTTCGAACGTGCCCGCATCCAAGACTTGAGCCAATCGCTCCTGAGCCGAAACATAGAAATGATATTGGCACTTGGGGCAAACATTCAGCAGCTTCTGTGCTTCCTTGCTATAGATGGTTGCTTGGCAACCACCGCACTTAATCCACAGCCCCACGGGGATTTCGCGCCGCTTGAAAACCTTGGTCTTGGCTTCCGCTTGTTCGTTTCGTTCCACAATCGCCATAGTCTCTATCCCACATTTCGATTTGGCCGCAAGGCAAACCGGTTACGTTGTTTTAGGCTAACACCAACTGTCCTTGAGAGAGCTGGATCGAATCCCAGTGGCCATCGTCACAACACGACTTCCACAAATCTCCCACCTGAGCCGAGCACAATAAATGTTTTACGACAGAAGCCATCGGTTCGGGAACAACCATGCCGATGACACCTTGTCGATGTTTCTTCAGCAATCGCGTCAAACCCTTCTTCGCCCGATCTTCGGCGGTGTCCAATGTCTCACCACCAGGTGGACAGACTGTTCCAGGGTTCTCCTGATATTGACGGTAAACCTTAGGCAATTGGCGTCGAACTTCTTCGATACGCTTACCTTGCCACAAACCTTGATCCAGGTTTTTGAAGCAATCAATCGTTTTGACTTTCCATCCGCAACGCTCGTTCAAAACATTGGCTGTTTGTTGAGCGGACATGCAAGGTGCCACATACAGACATTCAATTGGCATCTCAGCCAACTCAACTGCTGTTTTCTCCGCTTGACCCATTCCGCAATCGCTGAGTGGTAATTCAAGCGTTCCCTTGATACGACCATCGTCATCAAATGACGTCGCGCCAGGCCGAACCAAAATAACTGTTAACATATATCCTCAAGTAAAATCCTTGACCGGGAGCCCCATGGCTGAAGTGAGTTGCCCAATCGCCTCACCATAATCCGGCTGTTTGAATATCGCCGAACCAACCACCAACAAATCCGCTCCCGCGTTACGACAAGCTCCAATCGTTGTACGATTCACTCCACCATCCACTTCCAGCAACAGCGACTTCGGCCCTTGAGCGCGAAGCGTTGAGAGTTTTGTCAAAGCCAC
>JBILTA010000436.1:0-5085 GCA_044371785.1 Pirellulaceae bacterium
AAAGGTTCTTGGATTCGAACAGCTCGTTTCGTTCGACGATCAAGATATTTCTACCGAATACTCTGCACTGATGTCTAAGGTGGTTCAAAGCGGTCGTGGAAGAATCAAGTTTCCCATCAACGAACCCGCACAAGGCCGCAGAAAGAGTCAAATAGAAGAATATATCGACTTTTACGGTGGGGCAGGTGTTCAACATATTGCTTTGGCTACGAACGATATCATTCACACCGTGCGGGCCCTAAAAGCGAATGACGTATCCTTCTTACGAGTGCCAAAGACCTACTACGAAACTGTAAAGGATCGTGTCGGAGGTATTAAAGAGAACATAGAAGAGTTGGCTGAATTGGGGATCTTGGTTGACCGCGACGATGAAGGCTACATGTTGCAGATCTTTACCAAGCCAGTCCAAGATCGACCGACGTTGTTCTTTGAGATTATTCAACGCGAAGGTTCGAAAAGTTTTGGTAAGGGGAACTTCAAAGCACTCTTTGAAGCGATCGAGCGCGAGCAATCGATTCGGGGCACGTTGTAATGAAGGATTCCAGCGTTTCGACTTCCTTGCGGCCCGCAACGGGTGTTCCGTTCGCAGGTTCGCCGCTGCCAACGGTTAAGACCATTCGAGACTTCTATGCTTTTGAGCAACATGTCAAGACGTGCCGAGCACAACGTGGTCTAGAAATGGTGCCCCAATGGTATGAGATTCCCGTCTTCTATTTTTCGAATCCCAATTCGGTCATTGGGAATGGCGATCCTGTCGTTTATCCTGACAACACATCGCAATTGGATTTCGAATTGGAATTGGCCGTGGTTATCGGGAAAGAGTGCATCAACTTGCCTGCAGACGACAGTGCCATGGATGTTGTCGCAGGCTTCACGATTTACAATGATTGGTCGGCTCGTGACTTGCAGCGACAGGAGATGGCTGTTGGTTTAGGACCGAGCAAAGGAAAAGATTTTGCCAATGCATTGGGGCCGAGCATTGTCCCGCTGCAGCTGTTAATGGATCATTACAAAAATGGCCGTTTACATGTTGCAATGACGGCTTCGATCAATGGTCGAGTTGTATCGCAGGGAAATGGTGGGACGATGTACTGGACATGGCCACAGCTGCTGGCCCATGCAAGCAGGAACTGCAAGCTGGTACCTGGTGACGTAATTGGATCGGGCACGGTTGGCGGCGGTTGCATTCTTGAGCTAACGCCCGAAGTTGTAGGTGGTTGGATTCAAGTGGGTGATTTAGTGCGCCTGGAAGTTGAAGGCTTAGGCGCACTTGAAAACAAGGTAGTCCGAAACGCAGGTAGCGCGAATTAGGAGATTGATATGCCTCCCTATGTGCAACGCGGCAGTATTCCAAAGAAGCGGCATATTGCCCACAAAGCGGACCCAGGATTCCTTGGCGAGGGACTATACTACGAAGAGGTAGTTTCGTCAGAAGGTTTTAGTCGCGCTTATAGTATTGTCTATCATTTACGCCCTCCCACACGAGTGCTGCGAATTGAAGACGCTGGACGCCGTCAGCCCGAGCCTGTCAGCGACATGCCTCTGCGGCATGTGCACGTTAAGACAAAGGAGATGCAGCGAGCTGGAGATCCGATCCGTGGTCGCATCCCGATGTTCTTCAACTCGGATTGCATGATCGCTCGCTGTCGTCCAGCTGTCCAGCAAACAGAGTACTATCGCAATGCGCAGCAAGATGAAATGATTTTTGTGCATAGTGGAGCGGGCCGATTAGAGAGCATGTATGGTGAACTGATCTTTGGTCCGCTGGATTATTTGATTGTTCCGAAATGTACGACCTATCGACTTGTGTTCGATGATGTGGCGAATGCGGATTTGCTAGTCGTTGAAGCTAGGGGCACATTGGGATTCCCACCTCGATACATCAATCCAGATGGTCAATTCAGACTGGGTGCCCCATTTTGCGAACGTGATTTGCGCGGCCCGTCACTGATGGAGCCTAAGGCAGACGAAGGTGAGTTTCCGGTTTTGATTAAAGACGGCAATCGCTGGACGAGATATGTGTTGGCGAGCCATCCTTGGGATGTGGTTGGATGGGATGGGATGATCTATCCATTTGCGTTTAATGCAGATGATTTTGAACCCATCACAGGTAAAGTGCATCAACCGCCGCCGATACATCAAACGTTTCAAGCGGATGGTTTCGTTGTATGCACGTTCGCGCCACGTATGCTGGATACGCATCCTGAAGCGATCAAGGTCCCTTACGCGCACAGTAACATCGAGTCCGACGAAGTGCTCTATTATGTCCGGGGGCAGTTTGGGAGTCGACGAGGTGTTGAGCTCGGTTCTTTGACGTTGCATCCCCACGGAATCCCACATGGTCCACATCCGGGAACGATTGTGGCGAGTCGCAACATTAACTACACCGATGAACTGGCAGTGATGATCGATACATTCGCACCCTTGCAGGTGGCTGCAGATGCCACGCGCATGGATGATCCCAATTATCCGTTCTCCTGGCTGTAGTTACAGGCCGTTAGCTGAGTTGCTTTAGATACATTCTCCGAGGTTCCGATGCAAATCGATGTTCAGTCTGCACAAGTGATTGATGTCTATCAGATGTTGGTGGGATTAGTCGCGCCGCGTCCCATCGCTTGGGTCACAACGCTGTCTGCGTCGGGAAGTATCAACCTTGCACCGTTTAGTTTTTTCAACATCTTTGGAGCGAATCCTCCGGTTGTGGTCTTTTCGCCGACTCTAAAGCGAGATGGCAGCAAGAAGGATACGCTTTTGAACATTGAGCAGACCGGTGAGTTTGTGATCAATGCGTCGACCGAACCTGATGCCGAAGCGATCAATCAATCGAGCAGCATGTTGCCTTATGGTGATAGCGAATTGACATTGATTGGACGCGACACCGAAAGTTCGACGCTGGTAAAGACGCCCCGGTTAGCAAAAATACCTTTCGCTTTGGAATGCAAACTGCTTCAGATCATTCCAGTAGGTAACGGACCGATCTCGGCTAACTTAGTTATCGGCGAAGTGGTCATGATCCATGTGGATGATGCGATTCTAGGGACCGATGGCCAACCTGATCCTCATAAGCTTAAGAGCATTGCGAGGATGGGAGGAGAGTACTGGTGCCGAGCTGTCGAATTGTTTCAATTGACGAGGCCGAGGTAAGTGTCAGATTGATGGCTTTGTAGACTTATAGCAAGCCGGGGTGATCTTGGTTGAAGAGTAGGTGCTGTAATCGATGCGAACTTTGACACACGGGGCAACTCCGGGACCATATATCGAGAGGGTGATTATCGATCGGTCGCGAACGTCGAAACGAGACTACTCGTTTGATTTGCCAGCGCTGAAGAACCTGCACTCGCTCGAATTGCATCCACAGGTTACGTTTTTTGTTGGAGAGAACGGCTCGGGAAAATCCACATTATTGGAAGCGATCGCGATTGCCAATGGCTTAAATGCTGAAGGTGGTAGTCGTAATATGCAATTCGCTACGCGTGAAAGTCATTCTGTCTTTGGAGAAACCATCAAACTTCGCTGCTATCATGCATTAGTCCCCGACGCTTGGTTTCTGCGGGCTGAGAGTCTCTTTAATGTCGCGACCGAGATTGATAACCTAGGCGCCCAAAGAAGTTATGGTGGGCGGTCGTTACACGATCAGTCTCACGGTGAGGCGTTTATGTCATTGGTTGAGAATCGCTTTGGACAGGGGCTCTATTTTTTGGATGAACCTGAAGCGGCTCTATCGCCTCAAAGGCAGCTGGAATTCCTCATCCTACTGCATGCTGTGGTCGAAAAAGACTCTCAACTTGTGATCGCAACACACTCGCCGATACTTATGAGCTATCCCAACGCCCTGATCTATTCCTTTAGTGATCAAGGTGTGCAACCTATTGCCTATAAGGACACTGAGCATTATCGAGTGACAAAGGCATTTCTGGATTCCCCAGAGCGTATGCTGAAACATCTCTTTGCTGAAGGGTAGTTGGCTGAGGAGCGAGCGTCCTTATGCTTAGCGTATCTTCAGACTCTTGGTTCTTTAAGAAAGACCTCCCAACCGCATGCGATGTGCGGTTGAGATAGCCGATACAGATCACTCCGCAGAATTCAAAGGAGGTTTACGACTCGGTCCGTAAGCCCCTTTTCACCGACCACGATATTCAACTTGCCAGCCGAAGCGATCTTTTCCAAAATCTCCAACTCACGCATACGCATCAAAGTTGGGTTTTCTGCCAACATTTTTGCCGTGTTGGCTTGGCTGCGCATAGCAGCGGTTTCCTCTCGGCGAGCGATAAGGTTGGCTTCAGCAGCCTTCTTGGCCTCCGTCACTCGGTTCATCAAATCTTTCATATCTCCAGGGAGAATGATATCTTTGATGCCCACGTTGCGCACGTCGATTCCGATCGCGTTTCCCTTCTCGCGAACTTTCGTATCAAGCTCGTTGGTGATGTCATTTTTATCGGACAGGAACGAGTCGAGCTCACGTGAGCCGATGACTTCTCGCAAGGCGAGTTGAACATCACGGTACAGGGCTTGGCGCGCATCATGAGTTGAAGATACTAAGCGACGAGGATCTGACACGAGATAAGTAACTAATGCATTCATACGCAATGAAACTTTATCCAGAGTCATGATTTCTTGACCAGAGACATCGAGTTGGTTTTCACGCATATCGATTTCGACAACCCGAGCATCGACGGCTTGACGCCAAAACGCATATTGACCTGGTTCGAGAGTCGTAACATAACGTCCGTCGACATACAAGACACCGACGCAGTCACGGTTGACCACGCAAACATCCAGATGACGAATTGCATCAGCAAGACGAAGAATATTCCTCAGGTCAGCGTGCTGCAAGCGGAAGTTAGCCGTATCGACGATCTCAACTTTGACGTCGCGGTGTCCGAGCCAGTAGGCATGCAATCCAGGCCCTAGGATCGTAGAAAAACGACCATCAATCCAAACCAGCGCGCGTTGATGATCCTTAAGATCCACAACCTGAGCGCGAGCTGCAAGTTTACCCGACTTAACCATCAAGTCGAGTTGGTCGTCGACGATCCAGGGGTCGCGCAGAGATGCGGTTCGGATGGCAATCTTCTGTAAGGGATC
>JBILTA010000437.1:0-5078 GCA_044371785.1 Pirellulaceae bacterium
CAGCATCATTGACCGGTAAGCCCAGAAAATATTGCAATGTTTGGATTAGCTTAATTTCACCCTTAATCTCACCTTCTTCACGCCCTTCTTCCCGACCTTCTTCACGTATGGCATTGAGTGCCCACTGTTGGTCTCGAATGGCTTTTTCTCGGGTATCGTACATAGCCTTGTCCTCGGTGATCTCCGCTATACGAGTAATCGTATCGGTTGCTTGTCTAAACGCGGGCTGGGGAAACAATCGATCGAGAGCTTCAGAATCGTACTGGTGTGCATGCAGCAACCAAAACAACCAACGGTCTAGCACACTCGCGGTTCCCAACTCTCCCTCGGTTAGATTATACCATCCCAATTCCAAAGTGTGAATTTCTAACGTTTCCACCAAAACACGTCCCGAATCCCGGTCTTCCAGTCGGAACGCATGGTGCACTTTGGCCGAATCCTGCCAAAGTCGTCCTTCTAGGAGGCATATCGCATAAACGGGCTTAAGATCTTTATATTCGTCTCCCCTCTTCAGTTGCCCTGCATATATTTCGCATCCGTAGAATACGATCCGCTTGACCAAACCCGGAAAGATCGACAGTTGCATCTCGATATCATAGATCGCTCCACGCTCATCGACCGCTCGGACGTCCAAGATCGAGAGTTTGTCGTCATGAAAATCCTGCAGATTAAACGGGTTCTCGATCGTCACGTCGATAATTGCGTAACGCAAATCCAGGATCGCATTGAGCAGACTCGCCAGCGCCAATTTGTTAGCGGGAGAACCAAACGTTTTTTTGAAGGCGAAATCATTGGTGGGTCGAATGCCAATCGGTACCATGATTAACGAACCTAACAAGAAACCAAAGAAATGTGCTTGCTCGCATTGACGCTAAGCCCGACGCATCCGATTGTCTCAGGACTCGGTTGAGATTGCTACCTTCGCTGAACGCTCTTCGCTTAATTTGTTCGCAAACACGGCTATGGTAAAGAAAATGCTAGCAGTATGATTCGGCCAGCGATTACTCATGCGGGTGGTTCCGCGCCTGATCAGCTAACGGCAAGCGACTTCGCCATTCAAACCGCATGCTCAAACTTCTCCAAATGCCCATTTTTTAACTCCGATCGCTTACATGCTCGCGTAAGTATATTTTGAGCCTAGGGTAGCCATTCAGTTGTGCTGCCTTCTGCACAAGGCAGGGGAGAATATGCAGTCGTAGCCTTGCGCCCTACCACTGGAATGTGTCATTCGTAATATCGTACGAAATCGGCACTTTCCTCAACCTTACGTGCACTTGTTCGACTTATGCAACAAGCTTGGTACTAAGCGGCTCGACGTTGCTCCGCGGAAAACCGACGCTTTCGCGTTCGGCTCATGGTCATCGTTACTTGCAGCCATCCAAATTCATGCAGTTTTTCTTTTGAACGGTTTGCGACCCGGAAACTGCCCCACCAATATCACATAGCCGTCCGGGTCATGAATCCGGATCTCGCCCTCAGGCATATGAAATGGCTGCGTCACACTATAGACAATTGACGTCTCCACGTTTTCATTTTCGCACGGTTGACCAGCCGTTGGCCGCGCCGCATAGACGCCTCCATCCTTCAGCCCACTGGCAAGCAAATACTCACGTAAAGCCACTACATCGGCTGTGTACATATAGAAGAGGACTGCTTGCTGCGATGCAATCACCGGCCCATTTGCTCGCACTAACATTAGCTCCGCTGCGTCCGCACAAATGGCTGCGTAATAAGCTTGTTGTCGTTCGTCGGTGAAGCGACTCTCACAAGCAAAACCTAACTTGGTATAAAACTCGATCGATGAATCGACACTCGCGACATGAGCCATCGGCACATGATCAAAAACCCGAGCCTCCAGCGGTGTTGTCGATTTGGGAAGCGTGTATGCCAAAGTGATGTCTCAAAAACTTGAAATGCAGCTTACGAATTGGAATGGAGAAATTGTACGTAGTTTAACCCGTTGCTGAAACGCAGCGGAGACTAGGCAGACTAGGATACAATCTCAACTTTCCTGAATCCGCTCCAAAAAAGATGTATTGTATACTTAGAGACCCCAAGCCTCGGAGAGGCTCGGCTAGGTGCGATCAGCCACTTGGGCACAGCAAATTGGAGGCTAGCGTCGGCGCTTGGTGCCAGTTCCGATGGGCTCATCACCAGCTGCAGTCCGCACGGTTGATGGAACTCCTGCATCGGCAGCAGGCTTAGAGAAAAAGCCCTTCTTGTTTTGATAAGCTACCATTCGCTGCTTCATCGCTTCCATATCCTCTGGCGTAGAAACTTGGGCTGCGTTCTTCATCGCGTCTTTAACCGTTTCCACCGCATCACTGAATTGACCATTGGCCGCTTGAGCAGCCGCTAATGTATCCAGATAACGTGGATCGCCATCACCATCCAACTCGATCGCGCGGCGGGCAGCTTCCAGAGCATTTTTGGGATTGCGAACTTTCGTATCGGAACAAGTTGCCATCAGCCAAGCAGCGTTTTGATAGGCTCTTCCTAATTCACGATCCGCTTCAATCGCTAAGCGATACGCAGACATTGCTTCTCGATACTGCCCAAGAAACTGATAAGCGTCCGCAAGATCCGCCCACCATTGACCGTTTGTCGAATCCAATTCAGCCGCTTTGCGATAATCGGCCAATGCCTCTTTGTTACGATTGATCATCAACAAAGAGTGAGCCCGACTGTTACGATACTGAGCATCATTGGGTTGCAATCGAATGGCAGCCGTGTAATCCGCTATCGCCTCGGCATAGTTATCGGTCTGAAAATAAAGCTCGCCACGATTGAAATACGCATTAGCGTAACTCGGCTGCTCTTGTATCACGATTCCGAATTGCTCGATCGCATCGGCATAATCGTTAGCCATCGCCAATGCAATCGCCAGATTGTGACGAGCCCGCCAACGCTGTGGATTGAGTTTCAACGAAGCCCGAAAATCGGCTGCTGCAGCTTTGTCCAATTCAGAAGCTTCATCATTCAGCCCCTGCTCGACACGTTCAGCCGCTAAGTCACTACGCAATTCGCCACGGCGGTTTAGACTCCACGAAAGCAAGTCTCGGGCATACGCTCGATCACCTGCAGTCCGTTGGCGATCTAACGCAATCTCCTTCAGTTCTTCAATAAGCTCATTGAGTTCTTCAACTGTTTGTCGTTTTTCCGAAGATTGATACAACGCAATCAAATCTTGCGATGCCACTCCCTCTTGAGCCGCTACCTGATGGTTAGGCAAAGCCACCAACAAACAGCTACTCAATGCAGCAAGACATGCTAATCGATAAGGGCTTTGCAAGCCAAAAGCGTTCTTAAGCGGCGACACGACCGAAGCCATTACAACATCCTTGCCGAACAGCATCCTGAGGACATACCTTCTTCACTAAACGTGAAGGCACAACCATACCAGTGGGTACAGTAGCGGTTGGACGGTGTGACGAGAATAGCGAAACCCGCAAGAACTAATCAAAAAGTGCGCAGGTGCCACACATCTCAAATTGCTAGCATCGACCAGGAGTCAATAGGAGCAGCATGTTCCTAACGTTGCTTGAGAACACGCTTTTCTTGTTTGTCGTGCCCATTCAAAGGCAGCAATCCGCGAGTCCCTGACCACAGAAAGGCAAACTCTCCATTAGACTATTGCCGTTACAAAACTCGGCTGGCAACGGTCTTGAGGGTCGGAACCAAGGCAGCGGCAGAGGCTCGCAAGCCTTGAACTTCCTTCGGCCACAATTCGAGTTCTAACCGATCGACAACACCTGGTCGTCCCACTAGAGTCGGGACCGACAACGCAACATCTCGAATGCCGTAACAACCTTCCTGCACCGATGCCACTGGCAACATGCGACGTTGATCCAAAGCAATCGCTTCGATCACATCCCGAATTGCAATACCGACTGCAAAACCGGCACCACCTTTCTTCGAAATCATTTCTGCTCCCGAAGTTTTGGCTCGCTGGAAAATCTGCTGTGCCAGTTGATTGTTCCAACCAGGGAACTTATCAAGCGGCATTCCACCAATCGTCGCACTGGAGAAAATCGGAACCATGCTGTCGCCATGCTCACCGAGGATCAAAGCTCGAGTTTGGGTCGGAGCAACCTTCAATTGGGCCGCGATCAACGAACAGAAGCGGATCGTATCTAACTGTGTGCCGAGCCCAAGCACTTGTGGAACGGGAAGGCCCAGTTTCTTTTGGGCGATATAGGTCAAAATATCAACGGGGTTCGAAACAACCAAGACGATAGCATCTTTACGATATCCGGCCTTCTGAATTTGCTGCAAAATCGAAGCAAACAAATCAGTATTGCGGTTGATCAAATCGAGCCGGCTTTCATCCGGCTTGCGACGCAAACCAGCGGTGATGCAAATCACATCACTATCGGTCACGTGCTCATAGCCTCCGGATACGATAATCTGATCGGCAGTGCTTGGACCACCATGCAACAAATCGAGCGCATGACCAGCAGCCAAGTTTTCATTCAAATCGATCAATGCGATTTGACGTACAATGCCACCGCACTGCAGAGCAAACGCGGCACATGAACCGACCAAACCACCGCCACCGATAATGCTAACTTTCATCGTCTTGTACCTAAACCTAAAACTCGTTGTCTCAAACAGTTCCGAACGTGGCACTTCCGCTGTGATTACTTCGCAGCGGCAAGTTGTTTCATTACTTGTTCAGTAATCAATTGAACCAAACGTTCTTCATTTAAAGAAACGCCTGCTGGAGCGACCGCAGCTGGTGCTGAAGCCGAAGCATTTGGCCCCATGGCGGGTGGTGCAGGGAAAGCACGACGTTCAACACCAGAGCTATCCCAACTCTCACGGAAGATGTCATTTGCGCATACGTCGCAATTTTTGTATTCTGGCGTATTGCGTGGGTCAGCAAAGCCCCACTTTGCCTTCAGTGCCAACAGCTCACGTTCCTTTTCTTCATTGAAGTAGGAGACGTTTCCAAGTTGTTTAGCCAACATCAGAATGCGGCAATAGGCGTCAAGAATTTCGGTCCACCAGTAAGCTCGCTCAACGTCTTCACCGAAGCTCACGGTGCCGTGATTTGCCAGGATGATCACATTAGTCTT
>JBILTA010000438.1:0-5073 GCA_044371785.1 Pirellulaceae bacterium
ATGGGCTCAATGAAGCCCTCGAACATCGCTATACCACTGGCATCGGACTCTCGGACCTGTCTATTCCTGAAGTCCGTCGCCTCTCGTTCCTCAAACGCAGTCAATCTGGAGTCGATCGTTTATGAACCCGCTGATTACTCGCCCGAATCGTTCGCATAGCATGCTTGAAATCGTGTTGTGTATAGCGATTGCTCTTTGGTTGGGTTGCATGGCCTGTTTGCTCACCGGCTGTGCACCGCCTCAAGTACATTCCGCTGAGACACCGCCGCTGTCCGAAGTCCTCTATCAGCAGATCCAAAACGAGCCACCCTCGTCGGTCTGTCCAGATTGCCCGTCAGATTGTGAGCAACTGACTGAGCGCCTCGATCAATTGGACGCGCGCGTGAAAGCGCTCGAGTCACCCACTAAAATCACCGCAAAAACTGAATCGGGGACATTCGTCGAGTTCTACACGCGTTCTCCCTGCCCACCCTGCGATGCCTGGAAAGCCCAGCAGCAACCACGCTTTGAATCGGCTGGCATTACGGTCAAGACGATCGAAGCATCGAGCGGCTCAACACCTCGTTTTCGGATCTTGGTCGGCAATCGGTTCATCACCCACGATGGCTCCCTTACGTTTGAACTCTATCAACAACTTGTTTCTCGTCGAGCAACTCCATGAAAACCCGCGATTCGGTTCTCCGCGAAATCAGTCTGGTCCATGCAATCGTTGAAGCGTGGCGGCTTGCCGATACTCCCAATGTGCTCTGGCAGGGACAAACGCGCAAAGCGATCTCTACCGAGCTCCAACAAGCATTCGATCGCATCATCAATTTCACCAAACAAGATGAGTTCGTGGAGTCGGCTCGCGAATTGGTACTAGCGATCGATGATTTCGAGGTGGCCTTAGAAGCTTGGCTCGAAAAAGCGACGCGTGATCCCGCCAATACCTCACCGAGTGGCTCAGCCGAAATGTGGTCCGCTTGGGAACGGGTCTATTTGATGCACGCGCGGTCGTACGGTTTTCCTCTCCCGGAGCCGATCGACCAATTGATCAATCGCGATAAAGTCCCCTTAACGCAAATCGCCAAGATCTACGGCTTCCTCACTCCTGAAGGGCAACCTGATCTTGCCAAACTGAATGAGGAAATCGCTAAGCCAGGTACGCATTATGATCCGACTACCTGGATTCATCCCTCGCGTCGCCGGATCGCTCAGGAAGTGGCCCAGCGTTGGGAACAACGTCGCAAATATGCGCCGGCACGCGGCACGACTCAATTGGTTGCTCCTCAAGTTGCGGTGGAATCGATCGAAACGCTACTGCGACAAGGAGTCGACTTCAAGCAGATCGCTCGTATGAAGCGGATCTCGATTGCGGATGTTGAGCAAGAAGCGACGCGGCTCGGTATTCGGGCCGATCGCCAACGTTCGCTCTATACCGCTAATCCTACGGTCGCTCACTTCGATCGTATGCAAGAGGAAGCTATGCGCAACGCTGAATACGAATCGCAAGCATCTAACGTGATGACCGAGACCGATCCCAATGAAGTCGATCGGCTGATTCGCGAGTATGGCAACATGGGACTCAATCCCGAACAGATCCGGCAATCGCTGATGAACATCAAACCGAATATGACCGATGCCGAGATTCAAGCGTCGCTTTATCCTGAACCTCCACCGCGTACTCCTTCACGTAAAGGGAAATAGGCTCCGAATGCGTATGAACTATGCGCCGCAAGAATTCCGACAAGATCCGCGAAGTTCCTTCGTCGGGTCGCAAAAAGCCCCCGAAGCCACGGAAGGCTTCTTCTCGCAAGCTACCGGCAGAACCTGACCGGTCAATCGTCTTTGGTACCGCCAGCAGTTGCCGCGTCTCACGCAATCGCAAACAATCTGAACAGCGGTTAGCCCGCCTTCCTGAAATAACGCGACTTTACCTCCATGGCTGGACGGTACAGCAACTTGCCACACGGTTTCACTGCACCGAAGCCACTATCTACAACGATCTGAATACCGCACGGGAATTATGGCGACAACGAGCGGTACAAGATACGGCTACCTGGGTCGCTGAACAGCTCGCGCGACTGGATGAATGCGAACGGGCCGCCTGGGAAGGTTGGCAACGGAGTCTCGAAAAGGAAGAAACCAATCTCACCGAGAATTCCTCCAATCCCAACGGCTCATCGACTCGCACTCGTCGCACCGTCAAGGAAAGCACCGGTCGCCCTGAATATCTCAAGACGATTCTCGGCTGCATTGCCGAACGCAGTCGGCTTTTGAAGCTTACCGAGCCTGAAACGATTCGCGTGATGCAAGATACTGTGGTCGAAGTCGTGGTGTCGTCGCGCGAGGAAGTCAATTCAATGATCACCTTCGATGACTTTAAGAAGTTGCAACAGAATACGGTCGACGCGACGCCCAACTTAATTAGTTCAGGAGTTACGCATGGTGAATCTCCGTCTGCGTCCCATCCCGATATGGAGCAAGCAGCAGGAGTTCCGCCAAAGTAAAGCTTGGATACGTGGCTTCTTCGCGGGGCGTGGTGCTGGGAAAACTAAGATCGGAGCGATCGATATCCTGCGCCGCAGTCGCGGTGGTGATCCCTGCATGGCGATCTCACCCGACTCGAACGTGATTCGCGATACGACACTCCCCACCTTCATCGAAACCGCACGGGCCACAGGGCAATACGTCCGCGATGTCGTTTCGCCGGTACCGAAAGTTTGGTTTTACTGCGAAGATGGTGGACTAGCTGACCTCATCTTCAAATCTGCCGAAACGCCCGACAAATTGCGCGGACCAAGTAAAGCTTATCTCTGGCTCGATGAAGCGACGGTGATGTCGCGTGAAGTCTTTGACTTGGCGCTACCCGTACTGCGGCATCAAGGTCGCATGGGGCCGCTGGTACTCACCGCCACACCGAAAGGAACTCGGCACTGGACGTTTGGCTTGTTCTATGAAGAGCAAGATCCACTCTTGGTCGAGTCGCGTGATCCCGCGTCGTTTCTATGGATTGCTGGTAAACCGTATCTTCCTAAGCCCAATACACACCTCGTGCATGCCTCCACACGCGAGAATCCGTTTCTCCCTGCCGAGTTCTACTCGAACATTCGCAGCAACTACGGCCAGAAGCTCGCCGAGCAAGAGCTCGAAGGAGAGTTTGTGGAACTCTCGGGCATGATGTTCCGTCGCGAATGGTTTCAACTCGTAAATGCGGCTCCCATCGATGCGATGCGGGTTCGCTATTGGGATCGAGCGGCCACACCTGGCTCGGGTTGTTATACGGCTGGCGTTTTGTTGGCGCGAGATCGATTCGGGATCTTCTATGTCGAGCATGTGATTCGTGGGCAATGGGGACCGCTCGAACGCGATCGAGTCATCGAACAGATCGCCGAACGCGACGCACGGCTCTTTCGCAATGAAGTCTTGATCTATGTCGAGCAAGAAGGTGGATCGGGTGGCAAAGAAGTCGCCGGACAAATGATTTCGAATTTGTCTGGATTTCCGGTCTTCCGAGATGTGGTATCCGGCACAAAATTCAAGACGACAGGGGGCGAGAAGCTACCAGGTGAAGCGAAGATTGTTCGCGCGATGCCATTGGCGGCTCAAGTGGAAGCCGGAAATGTGCGAGTCGTTCGGGCCTCGTGGACCAACGATTACATCGAAGAACTCTGTGCGTTTCCACAGTGGGCCTATGCAGACCAAGTCGATGCCAGCAGTGGAGCCTTTAACAAGCTCGCTCAAAGCGAGATGCTTGATCCTGGCGAGTTCGCTCGGTTGGAACGATCAAAACGTTCTGAAGACTTCGGTGCGCTTGCTGCCCTCACTCAAGCCAAATCTGCACGTTGGGAGAATTTGCCATGGTCGCTGAACAGTCACAATTCGTAGTCGAGCGCATGGATGGCATTGTAGGCCTGGGCCATTGGATTCACTTCGCAGGCTTAGAGCAACTCAGCGTGAGTTGGCCTGATATTACTGCGACTCGGCACACCGCCGATGATGTGCAGCGTCGTGGTTACTCGGTGCGCCGTTTACGGATGATTGATTCAAACCAACGTGATAATGAAGTCCACCAGGGGGAAGAGTCTTCCGAGCTGGTTGTGCCCAACCATGAGGACACCCTCAACTCTTCTCCCTCGGTGGCTCGTACTTCGGAAGCAGAAGCAATTCGGCAGTATTTCGCGAAACATGGCATCGAAAAACCGAATAGCGATGTCATCAGTGGTTTGGCAGTGCTTGGTTATGAAGTGAACGCAAGTCAGATCCAACGTGAGCGCAAGAGGCTGCGTGGTCCAGCAGAGGAGTGATCGATTACCATGGTTTATTCGCGTGGTCTTTATCAGCTCGCTCGGCAACTGATTTCAAAGCTCTTTGGTGGTAAGACTTCCGGTACCTTTCGCCGTCCACCTCCGAGTTCATCTGCTAAACCTCGCTCTTCATCGACCTCATCGAAGCAACCAGAACCGTACGATGTCGATACCTCGCGGCCGTACTACATGCCCCCTGGCGGCTGGGAAGATTGGCAACCGGGCAAGCCGCCGCTCGAACCACTCCCGCCGATCCCGCCTCTATCCGACGGCCGTCAACATCTTCCTTCGCGCGAAACGCTGTCGCCAGATCCTGAAGTTGTTTCGCCTCCCCCTGAAGAACCCTACGACGATATTCAGCTCTTAGGTCGCGATCGCAGCTACGATGATTCGATGCAGCGTGTGATGGATCGCATGCGGATCGTGCAAAGTAGCAATGTCTACGGGTATTACTACGAAATCGAAACCACACCTGAACGCGGCGGGATTTTGTATGTCACCTTCTTGGCGGGCGAGGGAGATGATCGGAGCGGTCCGGGGGCGACGTATGCCTACTACGATGTCCCGCTAGAAAAGTATCGCCGTTTCCAAAATGCCTCCGCGTTATCTGCTGGAAACGCCGTGTGGGACTATCTACGTATTCGCGGTACTACATGGAATCATCAGCATCGCTATCGCCTCATCCAAGTCAGTGGCGACTATATTCCCCGCAAAGCCACTCGTTTGGGTTTCAAAACCCGCCACCTTCCCGCCCCCGGCATCGGTCGCCGCTCCTTCCGCCGGAGCA
>JBILTA010000043.1:0-15713 GCA_044371785.1 Pirellulaceae bacterium
TTGTTGATATTTCACTGCGAAGGGACAACTCTGCACTTAGATCATTTGGTCCTCAGCTGCCGCGCGCTAGGAAGAACGGTCGAAATTCGCATGCTCCAGCATCTGGCTCAACTCGCCGACCAAAGGTTAAAACAGAATCTTGAGATCAAATTTGAATCCACTCCTCGCAATCAACCCGCATACAATTTCCTGTGCGACATCTCGCACTCCCCTACCGCTGCCACCCCGCAATCCACTCGTTTTGTGTTGGCTGCTGAAACATTGTTATCGATCGACCCCATTGGCTTCACCGCAAATCAAAAGAACTCTGACGACTTGTCGGTCGTAACCTCTCGCTCAACAGAAATTGTCCCAAGTTCCTTGCGTTATCAAAAAATCGCCGAACTCCATACAGCAGAGTCCATTGAAACGTTTCACCGCAGCCAATATTCAAAGGCGATCGAGCGCGTTGATGGTGTGGAACTCCCTTCAACAAAGCTGGAGCGTCAGATTTGCGAAATGTGTCAGCACGTTTTATATGCAACTGACATAGGCTTATCTGATTCATTTCGCGACTTGGGCTGTACTTCATTGCAATTCGTGCGCATTTGCTCGCGAATCAAAAATGAATTTGGTATTTCAATTGCTGTGGCCGAAACGTTTGCTCTGGCAACGGTTCGAGATTTAGTCCAGCTTGTCGAGACTTATTTGACGAGAATTCCTGCTCCGTCGAAACTGAATCATGATCGCCACGCCAACATCGAATTGAATCGAGAATCCGATAACACTGCCAGCGAAATTCCGCCAGAACGCAATGGTCATGAAATCGCTATTGTCGGTATGGCGGGTCGATTCCCCGGGGCTGACGACATCCGCACCTTTTGGCGAAATTTGCTGCAGGGAATAGAGAGTATTGAAACGCTGTCAGAGGAAGAGTTGAACCTGCCTTCCGACAGTCCTCTTCGCACCAATCCTAACTTGGTCCGCAGGTCTTCTTATATCAAGGATGCTGATCAGTTTGATGCTCGCTTCTTTGGGGTATTTCCAAAAGAAGCCGCTGCGATGGATCCCCAGCATCGGCTGCTGCTCGAAGAATGTTATCATGCCTTGGAAGATGCAGGATATATCCCCGACCAAGTCGAAGATAGCGTTGGAGTATTCGCTGGCTGTTATATGGATACGTATGTTCTCTCGTGTCTGGAATCCCATCCCGAGTGGATTCAAGGACTAGCTAATTCATTCCACGGCGGTGACCTACTGACAGAACTTGGAAATGACAAAGACTACTTGGCAACACGCATTTCCTTTTTATTGAATCTTCGTGGGCCAGCCTTGACGATTCAAACTGCTTGTTCAACTTCGTTAGTTGCCGTTATTCAAGCTTGCCAAAGCTTGCAAAGCGAGCAATGTCGAATGGCACTTGCCGGTGGAGTTACGCTTAAATTTCCACAGAAGCGAGGATATCTCTACACCGAAGGTGGCATGGTCTCGCCAGAAGGTAAATGCCGGACCTTTGATGCCAAAGCCAAAGGCACGATCTTCGGCGAAGGCGTTGCAGTGGTGGTACTGAAACGCCTTGAACATGCTTTACAGGACGGTGACTCAATCTACGCGGTACTTAAAGGCTGGGGCATCAATAACGACGGTCGATCAAAAGCGGGCTATACCGCTCCGAGTATCGCAGGCCAAACCGAAGCGATCGCTCTGGCACATCAACATGCTCGCATAACGGCAGATTCGATCCAATATCTAGAAGCCCATGGAACGGGTACCGCACTTGGCGATCCCATCGAAATCGAAGCCTTAACTCGCGCGTTTCGCAAGACCACAGATCAGAAACAGTACTGTCGTATCGGCTCAGCCAAAACTAATATAGGGCATTTGGATGTGGCTGCCGGAGCCTGCGGCCTAATCAAAGCGAGTCTTTCACTACAGCAAGAACAGATTCCCCCCACACTGAACTTTGAAACTCCCAATCCCAACATCGACTTTGCAAACTCACCTTTTGTGGTAAACACACAATGCAGCCCATGGCCCCGAACGGGTCAACCGCGACGTGCTGGTTTAAGCTCGTTCGGGGTAGGGGGGACCAACGCGCATGTCGTCATCGAAGAAGCTCCGCTCCAACACTCCACCCTGGCACGACGACCATACCATATCCTTAATCTATCGGCCCGAAGTGATACGGCACTTGTCAATCAGAAACAACAGTTGCTTGACTGGTTGACCGAGCACCCAACAGCCTCGATTTCCGATGTTTGCTATACACTCAATGTAGGGCGAAAGAAGTTTAACTACTCCTGGACTGCCGTCGTCTCCACTTGCCAAGATGCGCTCCAAGCACTTTCCGAACCAAGCTCGAAATCGGCAAATTCATTTACCAATCGCCGCAATGTTCCCATCGTCCTTGCCTTCCCAGGACAAGGTTCGCAGCACATCGATATGGGGCTTGAACTATACCAAAGCGAACCCGTCTTTGCCGAAGCCTTTGATCGATGCAATGACATACTTCAGTCCTATTTACAATTCAACTTACGCGATGCTCTTTTCGCTACTGTTCGCTCGCCTGATACCAATCACATTCCCGACATCAATCAGACGATCGTCGCTCAACCTGGTATCTTTGCCATATCCTATGCCACAGCCCGTTGGCTCCAGTCTCTTGGCCTTGCGCCCGCCGCCATGATCGGCCATAGTGTGGGAGAGTTTGTGGCTGCATGCTTAAGCGGCATTTTCACTTTGGAAGATGCTTTGAAGATCGTTGCCTATCGAGCACAATGCATGCAACAAATTGAGACAGGTCACATGCTTGCTGTTCGACTTGGTGAAGAGGCGCTCCTCCAATCGGCAAGTTATTCAAAACATGCCTCCCGAATTTCCCTAGCCGCAGTCAACTCCCCGCAACTCTCCGTACTTTCGGGCGAAGTCGATATTATCGAATTGCTTCAAAAAGATCTCGAAGCTGAGGGGATTATTTCGAAGGTCCTCAAAACGTCACATGCCTTTCACTCGTGGATGATGGATTCAGTTGTTGAACCATTGGCCATCCAATTACGTTCGATTACTTTGCATAAACCGACGATAAAGATTGCCTCTTCGGTGACAGGAACTTGGCTAAGCGACGAAGAAGCACTTTCACCTGATTACTGGGCTAAACATCTGCGAGAAACGGTTCGATTTTCGGCTGCTGCAGAAACGATTCTGGCGGGCGATTTCCCGATCATCTTGGAAGTGGGACCAGGTCAAACCTTGACCACGTTAATCAAACAACACAACTCCTCTGGAACAAAATCGATACAATCTCTGTTTCCACATGTTCAACAAGAGGTAAACGCTATCCAATACGTTTGGCAGACACTTTCCAAAGTTTGGCAAGCTGGCGCCGACATTCGATTGGGCCAACTTCACCACGGTGAAAAACGGCTTCGTTTGAACCTTCCCGGCTATCCATTTGAACGCCAGAGGTTCTGGTTCGATCAGCTGGTTGCTGCTCAAACATCGATCGAGAAACAGACATCGCTATCCTGTTCGTCGATAGATCCAAGAATTCAAAATCCTATAATCGATGAAAACAATTTCGCCACAAGTCCCGACAATAGCCATAATGAACAAAATGCAACTTATCCGCGCAGTGATGAATATTCCGCGATTGTGCAACGAGTTATTCGGCAGCAGTTAGAGATAATGTCACAGCAATTAAGAGTCTGGCATCCATGACAAGTTCCGGTATTATTTGTCCCCGCTATATGGTTCATCGACGTATAATTGTAAAGTGATGAAACGAGTTTCGTCGGAAATCTACTAATGTCTCATCCAAATCGCCAACAAGCTGAAACGATCCTGACCGAATTACTGCGTGATTCGTCAGGTATGGAGCTGCGCGATCTTGATCCAAACGCGTCATTTTTAGAACTTGGATTTGACTCACTCTTTTTGATTCAGTTTAGCCAGAAGATCAAACAAAAGACTGGCGTCAAAATCACCTTCCGTCAACTGATTGAGTCGGTATCGACTGTCGACACATTAATTGGCTACCTCGCGGCTGAACTCCCCTCCAATAGCCAAGCTACAATCACAACGCCCACTGCTTTGCCTCAGGTTACCCCCGCGCCAGTGGTTGCTACCCCTGCGTCGGCAACTCCTAGTACTGCGGCTGCACCTAATGGCCAAACTAAATCGGCTTCACCAGCGGTTGCGGTAGCACCTACCAGTTCCCCTGCTAGTGTGCGCCCCGTTGGTCAGCCAATACTTCCGCTGGTTGCGGCACCGTTGCCCCAACTCTCTGCCGTTATCAGTCCAACCAATAGTGGAAGTTTGCAGGGAATCGAACAACTGATCTCCCAACAAAATCAACTCATGGCGCTGCAGCTTCAAGTCCTGCAGGCAGCCGCTTGCGGTATGCCCGGCGTTATGGCTGCCCCAATTATCTCATCTGCTACGAATATAGCTTCTCCCGCAGTGGTACCTGCTGTTACTCCTGTCGCATGCGAAATACCAAGCGTTTGCGATGTTTCCGCCGCGTTGCCAATGGAACCGAAGCCAATTCCAATTGCGGCAACCACATCGAAGGAGCCTGAGAAAAAGGTCTTTGAGCGATTTGGCCCCTACAAACCCATTCGCAAATCGGCCACCGGTGGCCTAACTGAGTCTCAGCAAAAACATCTTGACCAGTTCATCGCCCGTTTCACCACGAAAACGGCCAAGTCGCGTGAACATGCCCAGAAATACCGAGACCTGTTTGCCGATCCACGCGGCGTCGCAGGCTACCGCAACATTTGGAAATCGATGGTCTACCAGATCTCCGTTAGTCGCTCCGCAGGCAGCAAGCTGTGGGACATTGATGGAAATGAATACATAGATATCGCGATGGGTTTCGGCCTAAATCTTTTCGGCCAATCGCCCGACTTTGTCACTCAAGCACTTAAAGAGCAACTGGACCGCGGAGTTGAAGTTGGACCGCAATCTCCTTTGGCTGGCGAAGTCGCCAAGTTATTGTGTCGTTTCAGCGCAATGGAGCGAGCGACGTTTTGCAATACGGGCTCAGAAGCCGTTATGGCTGCGATGCGAATCGCACGTACCGTAACAGGAAAACCAATCTGCGTTTTCTTTAACAAAGACTATCACGGAAATTTTGACGAAGTTCTGTTACGCAGTGCGGTTGTCGGTGGCAAGCGACGTACCTCACCTGCTGCTCCAGGCGTTCCGCAGATACTTGCAGATAACACCATCGTACTCGATTACGGCACAGAAGACGCTTTACAAGAGATCGAACGTCGCGCAGATGAAATCGCGGCGATTTTGGTTGAGCCCGTACAAAGCGCTGATCCTGATTTCCAACCCCGCGAGTTCATGCACAAGATCAGAGAGATTACCCAACGACACAACATCGCGATGGTAATGGATGAAGTAATCTCTGGATTCCGGGCTGCACCAGGTGGTGCCCAAGAGTACTTCGGCATTCAAGGTGATATGGCTACCTACGGAAAAATCTTGGGAGGTGGACTGCCTATCGGCGCCTTGGCAGGTAAAGCTCAATACATGAACGCCTTAGATGGCGGCACATGGCGATATGAAGATTCAAGCAGTCCTGAAGCCGACATGACTTTCTTCGCAGGAACGTTCGTTCGTCACCCACTGGCTATGACGGCTGCCCACCAAATTCTTAAGCGAATTGAACAATCCGGCCCCGAATTGCAACGCAACCTCTCGGATCGAACTGCGCGGATGGCCGAAACAATCAATGACTTCTTCGTACAAGAAGGCTTTCCGATTCGCTTAGCACGTTTTACCTCTCTCTTCCGGTTCATGTTCCCACCGGACCTAGAATATGCCGATATGCTCTACTTCCATTTATTGGACCGAGGCATATTTACTCGAGGTTGGGGCGACAACTGCTTCCTCTCAACAGCTCATAACGATCAGGACGTCCACAAGATTATCGACGCTGTCAAAAGTAGCTGCCTTGAACTCAGAGCCGCGGGCTTTTTTCCAGATCGCGATTCACTTCTGCCAACGCCAAACCATGTGAGCAAACCAAATCAAATCACTCTGCCTCGTGACGAAGCACGTGCAGACTCTGAGCGTGGCTCGACCGAAAAAAAAAAGTCCAACTACCCACTAACTGATGCTCAGCAAGAAATATGGCTGAGCAGTTTGATGGGCACGATGGCATCCTGTGCCTATAACGAACCGTTCTATATTAAGTTCCACGGTCCACTTGATCAAAAACTTCTCCTGAAGTCACTTGACCACGTCTTATCGAGACATGAAGCGCTAAAGCTCCGGTTCGATTCTCAACAACCCCTGCAGTTCCTAGACAACGCAGAACCATACAAACTCGAGCAACATGATTGGACGAAGCTCTCTGCAACACAACTTGAAGAGCAGTCTCAAAAACTCGTAACCCAAATTGCCACCACCCCCTTCGACCTATCGACGGGGCCTCTCGTTAGACTCTACTTGGTCCAAGAAGTTACCGACGTAGCCACTCTTTACGTCTCTGCACACCATATCATTTGTGATGGTTGGTCCTGGAACCTCATGTTGCGCGAGCTGGGTGAAACCTATTCTGCTTGGCATACTGGGAGCGAGTTGAAACTTCCCGAATGCGGTTCGTTCTTGCATGACTTTGTTGAACTGGATCAGCCAGCAGAACAACGCGATTCACTAGACTATTGGCGAGACGTTTATCGGGAATTGCCTGAGCCCTTGAACTTGCCCACCGATGCCGTACGCCCACCCGCTAAAGTCTACGATGGCGCGACGTTTACCTACGAATTTGATCCAGAGATGGTAAAACGGCTTAAACGTTTTGCTGGCGAAAAACGAGTGAGCTTGTTTTCGCTTGCCTTTACCGCTTTCAATCTTTTTCTGCGCCGCTTGAGCGGCCAAACTGACATTGTTGTTACAGTTCCCACTGCTGGACAATCACTGCTCGAAAACAGTCACCTCGTTGGACATTGTGTAAACCTTCTCCCCGTTCGGACTCAAATACGCGATGACCAAACCTTCTCGCAGTTATTGTCCACAACCTCCAGCCAATTACTCGATGCCTACGACCATCAATGCTGCACCTTAGGAAGCATTGTTCGCGAAATACGATGCCCCCGCGACCCCAGTAGAATGCCGCTGGTTGAAGTCAATTTCAACTTGGATCGCGATTCCAAAGGAGTTCATTTCGAAGATCTTTCTATCGATATCGCCCAAACGGTCAAATCCGCCGTGAACTTCGAGATCTTTTTTAATCTCAATGAACATGAGCGAGGATTGCGACTTGATCTCGACTACAACCGCTATCTTTTTCAACCAGACACTTGGAAACATTGGGTAACTTGTTTCGAGCAATTATTGCGAGAAATTCCCGATCATTCGGACGTTCCAGTCACAAAACTCAATCTCCTGCCGCCACAAAAGAAAGAGGAACTACTTTCGCTCTCTACGGGTGAGCGTATTGCCTGGCACCCCACCGCCACTGTCATTGATCTTATTGAACAGCAAGTAGTACGCAATCCGAACTCGATTGCCGTCTCTTGCAACGGTAAGAAATTCACTTACCAAGAGTTCAATTCTCTAGCAAATCAATTGGCTCGCGAGTTGCAGCAACTGGGGGTTACATCCCATCAGCTCGTCGGTGTCTTCATGGATCGCTCCGAATGGTTGCCTGTGACACTTGTGGCTATTCTGAAATCAGGTGCTGCTTACGTGCCGCTGGACCCTGAATTCCCAAGTCAACGCTTACAGCACATGGTTGATGAATCGCAACTAGCCAGCATTGTCACTGTGGAACGACTTAAAAACGACATTCCCCAGTCGAACGCGAAAGTTCTCTTCATTGATGCCAACTTAAACAAGATTCGGTCACAACAGACCGACAATCTGGGTATTTCGCCATCCGCGACCCAACGAGCCTATGTGCTTTTCACTTCCGGTTCGACAGGACGTCCTAAAGGAGTACAAATCCCTCATCGAGCCCTGCACAACTTTCTTGAGTCCATGCGCAAACAACCCGGCATTCAACCCTCGGATAAAATTGCAGCCATCACAACACTTTCCTTTGATATTTCAATTTTGGAAATTTTTCTGCCTTTGATTTCCGGAGCGGAAGTTGTCATCGTTCCCAATGAAATCGCCAAAGATGGTTCTGCTTTAGCAAAACTGCTCACCCAACAGCAGATAACCTTTTTGCAAGCGACTCCCGCAACTTGGCGATTGCTCATCGAAGCGGGCTGGACCGGAAACAAAAAGCTGAAAGGTCTCGTTGGAGGAGAAGCTTTACCGGTCGATCTAGCGCAAAAACTATCGCGAGAACTAAAAGAACTATGGAATATGTATGGACCTACGGAAACCACCGTCTGGTCTACTATTTGGAAAGTTGAGCCCACCTCCGGCTCAGTGTCTATTGGCAGACCGATTGCCAATACGACAACCTATGTGCTCGATACTGAATTGAATATGGTTCCGCAGGGTACAATTGGCAAACTCTATATTGGCGGACTGGGCTTAGCCTTAGGCTATCTCAAACGCCCAGAGTTAACTCAAGAGAAGTTCATATCGAACCCTTACAATACGAACGATCATCTCTACGATACTGGTGATTTGGTCCGACTCGGTATTGATGGACAACTTTATTACGTAACCCGGGCTGACAATCAAATTAAACTGCGTGGATATCGGATTGAATTGGGGGATATCGAACATGCAATGCTTGCCCATAAGAATGTTCGAGAAGCGGTCGTTGTCGTCAAGACACCCCTTCCGGTCTCACCGGAAAAGCAAAACAGCAACGAGCATCTCGTCGGATATTACGTACCTAGAGAAGATTCTGTGTCTACAGACGATTTGCGAAATTTCTTACGCTCGCAACTCCCTGAGTACATGATACCTACTTGGTTTGTACAACTCACCGAGCTTCCTTTGACACCGAATTTAAAAGTGGATAGGAAGCGATTGCCGGATGTTGCATTCGAAACCAAGTCGCAATCGGACAGAATTCAACTCGGGCCCCGCAATGCCATTGAACGACAACTGATGAATATCTGGAAAGACATTCTCAATATCGAGTCAATGGGAATCGACGACAATTTCTTCGAATTGGGTGGGCACTCATTGCTTGCCGCCCGGTTGATGTCGCGTATTGAAAAAGTCATTGGTAAACGGATCCCCTTAGCCTCACTGCTCCAATATCCCACCGTTGAAGGACTGGCGAACATTATTCGCAGCAATGACTATCAGATCCAATGGCAATGCATCGTTCCTATTCGGGAAGGTGGAAACCTACTCCCCTTATTTTGCATTCATGCGGCTGGCGGAAATATCTTACTCTACCGTGAACTAGCCAACCGCTTAAATTCGAATCGCCCCGTTTATGGCGTTCAATCCAGCGCTCTCGAACATGGGCTACCCAAAGCCAAGACGGTAGAAGAAATGGCGATGGAGTATGCGGCCGAGATTCGCAAACTCCAACCACATGGCCCGTACCATTTAGCGGGTTATTGCCTCGGTGGAACACTTGCCTATGAAGTGGCTCGCCAATTGCGATCGGCTGGTGAAGAGATAGGTGTGCTGGCACTGTTCGATACACACGCGATTTGGGAACAAGAATCATTACGTGACTCAATCATTCGAGCCTATCAACGCGTTGCGTTTCACCTCAAGAATGCTTGGATGTCCGGACGCACTGGAATCAGCAGCTTTGTAGCGGAAAAATTCCGTGAAGGCGCAAGAAGAATGCAGCGCCGCTGGGAAGTTCTTTCCAGTCACATCAGTTATCGTCTCGGTTGGAGAAAGACCGAACCTGTTTTTTTGCTAGAAGGGCTCTTCGACCGAGCATCGGAAGCATACATTCCCAAAACACTCGACGTACACTTAATCCTGTTTAAACCGAAGCAAAGTTATGCAGGGAAAGTTGACGCATTCTTTGGTTGGCAAAACTACGCTCAAGACATTACACTGATAGAGCTACCCGTCTATCCAGCAGGTATGTTGATTGAACCGTTTGTCGGCGAGTTAGCGGCCCATATTGAACGACAATTAACGCTTGCTGAAGATGGCTTGATAACACTGCGTGAAACAACTGAATCCAAACAGTTTTCTTGAAGCTTTATAATTCGCCTGAAGTCACATGACCATGTGGCAGTAGTTCGTTCTCTATGAATGAAATAAACTCAACGCCAGAGATCGAACTTGCGGCGAATCGCGTCGACATCTACTACTCGCAATGGCGGGGATCGGCTGAATTGCCGTCGCAGGAAGAGTTACAGATTTTATCGCAAACAGAACGAGACTGCCTTGCCCGACTAAGAAAGTTAGAAGACCGAGTAAGCTACGCAAAAGCACATCTTATGTTGCGACAAACGTTGCAAAAATATGTGGGCGAGTCTGCGGCCAATCTCGAGTTTACCGCTTCCACAACAGGTAAGCCAGAATTAATCCACGCATTAGACCTGCCATCTATTGAATTCAATTTAACTCATTGTGAAACCATGGTGGCCTGCGCAGTATCGAGAACGCCGGTCGGAATTGATGTTGAGCCGTACCATCGGGCACTAGAAACGGAAACGATACAACACCTACTACATCCAGATGAATGGCTGCTTTTACAACATCTAGATGCTTGTAAGCAGTCACCCATGGCTATCCAATTCTGGACTTGTAAAGAGGCGGCGTTGAAAGCTTTAGGCCTTGGCCTGAGTATTGAACCGAATCATGTTTTGATCAATTTCATGAACGAACGGGAGGTCTTTGCCAACATTCTCGCAGCGAACGGCGAAACCAAACAACTCGTGCGATTGTACCCCAACCTTATACCGGATACCGCTCATTCATTAACTGTGGCCTGTATTAGCAACTCCATTCAAGATATTCGAATTTTCGCTTTGGACTAGCTACCTGTAGATACTGCAGTTGCTAGTTCTGCAATGACAATTGCTAACGTGCTTTTGAGATCAAAACATGAAGCGCGATTAGAATCTGTGCTCCATGCCGACCACGCCCTTTTGCGGGCTTCGCAGTGGCAATATCACTGACCGACCTGTTTACCTGCGGCTTTGGGGAAGTGTCGCGTGATTGACATCGAGTAACCTTGCTTTGAAAACACGCCTTGAAGTCACCATTCAAGACCAGAATGGCTTTCTCTGCTTGGATCATCTAGTTAACTCCTTTATCCTCTTTGAGTTAACGGTATTGGCACTTGCGATCGCAACTTCACTTGTTTGTTGTTGGAATGAATGATTGTCGTTCATCGGGTGTTATAGAGACCAACATACCTGACTTGCAGTTTGCAATAATCTTCGAGACATGAAGCTAACTTAAATTATCCATTTCCTCTTCTGGATGTACTGCATACAGCCGTTGCGAATGTCGTTTGCCGCAGATTGTAATCCACCACGGACAAACAAAAGAAAAATCGTTGTGGCCCTTGGTTGATCCAAGGAAGATTGCTCGCATGATAGGGTCATCTACAATAACTTAAACGCAGTCTCTTCTTCCGAGCGATGGCAGTGAGCATCGGCTATTATTAGGGCGGATATCGTTGCTGGCGTGCTTGTCAGGATGTGAACTTTGTTGTCTCCATCGCGTCTAGGCTACTTACGGATTATGGAGATTCTCCGAACAACCATCGAATTCGGGCCTGCCGTCAATACTGTCTGTTGTTCGGATAGTTTTCCGATATCCGTTGATGCCAGGTACTTGCGTTTTCTAGCCTAACCCCCCGGCAACTTTCCATGATCTCAACACAAATCCAGGACTAGTATGGCGCTAGCTTTAAAGAAGGCATAAAGCAAAGGTATGCGAATCAATGCTAGTCCATTCGGCGAGTCGCTCAGCAGAGTTGGAAAAAACGTTTGGAATGCGGGAATGGGAAGTGATTCCTGGTAACCTTCGCTTTACAGTAGATGGCATTGTGCTTCCCAAGTCAGAGAAGAGACTAGGGGTACTTTGTGAAAATAAAGTTGCTCCACCACCGGGAAAATAATCGCTAGGTTTGATTGACAGCAACAAGTCTTCGATTAGGTCTATGTTCACTCGACGGACACATATACGAGCCTTCTTGTTGTATTCGAACTTCCTAGGATCTCCAAGCAAATGAAGTATTGATCGCAGATAATCTTTGCCGCATCATCGCATTCTTGAAGTCAAACGCCGCAGTAAATGGCTCGTTCATAAACTGTTTTCATCAAAGAGCTCAATGAATTGCTGACCAGCGAATTCCAGTGTGAGTACGCTGGTCATAACGGCAAATGTTACGGCAACAGAACTGCGATCAAAAAATGCTAGACATCGCGAACCTGCTTGTTGCGTTAAGGGAGAACATCTAGAGCTATGGCCCAAGGGTTCCCTTAAGGCCCAGGGACTACCTTCCCTTCTCGTCATTACTTCGGAAGCTTCTTGATCACGAAAAAAGGCCAAGCAATTTTTGCTTGGCCTTTCTTGCGTCTACTTAATTCAGAAGAGCGTTATCGTCCGCCGCGACCGCCCGTTGGACTTCCAATATCGCCACCACCCATAGGCGAACCAATCCCACCTCCCAAGCCACCCCCAGCAGGAGCAGCAGCAGATTTATCTGCTTGCTCTTTTTCGTCTGCAAATGTGAACATACGGAAGCTATCTTGATCGTCCAATTCATCGCTAACCGCCAATGTGCCATCATTGCGGAACAATAGCATTTCCCCGCTGAAAGTAAGCCGGTCTGTTCGATCATCATTATGAGCCAAGTTCTCACCACCGCGAACATCAACAACTGCAATGGCTTCGTTCATCTTGTAACCTTTTAGCTTCTTCACAGACTTAGTTACAGGATCAACAATTTCTGGTTCCTTATCCTTGGGATTAAAGAACAACATAGTGCCTTTTTGGGCTTCGTAGGTCGTTGGAACGTCAACACCGAGTGCTGCATCCCAATCCGCAAAAACCACGTTACCTAGATGACCACGTGCCGACGAATCTACTTCGATGGTCGCCGGTTTATTGTCGGCACCGGTTACGTTCATCGTTCGCTTGGAGATTGCAATTTCTCCGTTGGCAAACATACCAGGATTTGGTGCGTACGCAGGAGCGCTAGGTTGGCTCCAGTCCGTAAAGCGATAGAAAGTACGTGGCTTTTCGCCATCTTTATTTGCAGTTTTCTTTTCGTCTTCCGCACGTTGCGAAACAACACGAGAGAAGACTTCGTTCTTGAAAATACTCAAATCCAAATCCATACTTCGATCTTCTGGATAGTTTGCGTCTTCAATAACCAAACGAATTCGGTATCGGTAAACGTGCCCCGGCTTAATGTCAAAGTCGTAAAAACGAATCAGCTTATATTCCGACTCTGCTTCCAAGCTGGTTGAACTTCCGCCAAACATATTGCCACCGAAGGGCATTCCGCTTCCTCCCAAGGCACCGGAGCTACCCATATCTCCACCATCACCCATCATTCCGCCACTACCCATGGCACCTCGGCCACCTGGAGTCGGCATACCCAAGCCGCTTGAACCACCAGAACCACCTGGAGTTGGCATTCCCAATCCACCAGCGCCGCTTGGAGAAGGCATCCCCATACCGCTGCCGGAACCTTGCATCATGCCACCACCTGGATTCGGGCGACGACGAGAAGAGAACTGATCTTCTTCACTGTCACCTTCTGCATCTTGTTTATCATCTTTTCCTTGTTCTTCGCCTGGCTGGGAAATCGCGATTTCTTTACCACTCAGCGGAACGTCTGGATGGGATACCAACGGACGATAATCACGAATCAGCAGAGGTAGAGGAGCAATGGTCAGTTCGGGATCTGTATAAAGGAAGTTGACGATTTCTGCATTGGTGCCTGCCCATTCGGTCAACAGTTTTTCCTGTTGTCGTAAATCGGTGATTTTCTTCCAATCACCTTCAGCAGGTTCTTTCGTGGGATCAGCAGTTACATCCACACGTTCAGCGATGAAGGACAGGTAGTTAGGACGATCGCGCATGATGTTAAACCCAGCGCTATCTTCAAAAGCTTTCTTGTATTCTTCCACGAGAGCTTTATGAGGTGCTACACCAGACACAACATTAAAGTACACGCTCTTGTAGCCGAGCTTTTCGCCTTTTGCCGTGGTCGCTCCACCGCCTGAACCACCGGTAGGACTTCCGAGTCCAATCCCACCTGGTCCACCACCACGACCGCCGCTTCCCATCGCTGGTGCTCCAAGGTCGCCCGAATCTCCACCACCACTCCCCGCTCCCATAGGACCAGGTCCCATCATGCCACCGCCTTGTGCTCCTCGAGCCCCAAAGCCTCGGTCGTATTGAGGATTAAGCATACGTGAGCCACCCGCACCGGCACCCGCACCAGGTCCACCCATCGGACCACCCATCAGGCCGCCAAGATCCGAACTTCCTCCTGCGTCACCCATGTCACCGTCACCACCTCCAGGCAACGCGCCACTAGAACCGCCTCCGCTGCCAGCTCGACCACCAGCGGGACGGCCACCCGCATTACGAGGTGGTCGGCGACGGGATTTAATCTCTTCAGCGTCTTCGAATTCAGCAAATGGATCAGCTGCATCCGACTTTACGTTTACAGCCAAAGCTCCATAGCCAGTCATCACTTGTAGATTGATAGGAGCTAGCAGGGTAGGATCACCACGTTTTTCGCTTATCGAGCGAGGGGCAATTTCCCATGGGTCCGTTTCGTATGGTTTGTCAATCATTGGCGTTCGAGAATCTCGTGCCAATCCCGAGAACTCGGCTTTGTATTGCCGATCGGGCTGGACCATAATTTCTTTCCAATGATCTTCTTTAACGCTATTCAATGCGGTCGAAGCAGTCTGCGTTAAGTTTTCGGGATTCTTGTTTTCAGCGACCCCTTTGGTGCCCAAGCCATCGTAGACCAAATAGGCCATAACCAGAGCGATGACGCCCAAGATCATTTTTTCAACGTGCAGTTGAAAGAAATTTGTTCCACCAGCACCGGCTTTAGATTCCTTGGGTGCTTTCGCGGCTTTCGGAGCTTTTTCTTTTTTGGCCACAGGCTGGCCTCCATGAACAATCTTAGGGATTGAAACTGATTCGTTAGGTAGTCCGTTGCACAGAAGTATAAGACTTGTGCAGTGCGAACCTCAAATTCATTTTACTTAATTAGTTGGTACCAGCGGCCGGCAAAGCTGGAACCGCTGGAGTGCCTGGACCTGCCGCAGCGCCAGCGTCAGTTGGCGTCCCGGGAGCAGCCGAAGCGGGCGTTGCCCCATCGGGGGCAACACCACCTGATGTACTTCCATCTGGAACAGCTGGGGTTGCTGGTGGAGTGGCCGGAGTGCCTGCATCTGCAGGTGGAGCAGCAGCACCGGGAGGCGTTGCACCTGCAGTACCAGTATCACCAGCGTCACTGGTTGTGGATTGGTCTTTTTCCAAGCCTGTTGATTCTTCTGCCGATACTCGGCCAACATTTTCGATTTGAGTGTCGGCTGTCACTTTTTCAATGCCGAGCTTATTCATATCCACGGGGTTAAACAAATAGACCACCCCATAGATTTCCACTGGCAAGTCATACGATTTAGCGGATCCAACGGTAACTGCACCACCACCTCCGCCACCGGAACCTTCCGTTGAACCGTCTGGCGCACCAAGGCCAGGGGTACCTGCAGAACCACCCAATGTTGGGCCAGCTCGACCACCACCACTGCCACCCATCATTCCACCCATGCCAGCAGCATCTCCGTGAGCTTCAGTATTGATGCGAACTTGGCGAACTTCAAACAAGAGATCTGCATTAC
>JBILTA010000439.1:0-5062 GCA_044371785.1 Pirellulaceae bacterium
TAGAGTGAAGCGATGCCTGAGTTGCCTGAAGTCGAGACAATGTGTCGTGGTCTGCATCCCATTATTGGCATGCAGATCGAGTCGGCTGTTTGTCCCAAGATCTCAGTAAAACCATGCGGAATGTACCCGGAGAAAGGGAAGTTGTTGAGTAAATTGCCGGGGAGTCAAATACTTGGCATCGAGCGACGTGGTAAACGGGTGGTGATTCAATTGGCTAGCGGTAACCTGGTCTTTCAGCCGAAAATGACAGGTCTGGTGAGTTTGACCGACCCACCCGATCCAGGTCATGTGCGGATGATTTTGAAAGTGCACAACTCTTTGGATAGCGACCCAAAAAAGACTTCGCAACCTACACAAGTTTTCTTTTGGGATCGACGTGGATTAGGCACGATTGCACTCTGGTCAAACGAAGAGTTAGAGATGCACTTGGGCCCTGAAGTGTTAGGGATCGATGCTCTAAAGATCAGCGTGACTGAGTTACAAACGCGAGCTGCCAAATCGAAGCGGCCGATCAAGGTGGTCTTATTGGATCAAAAGGTAGTGGCTGGTGTCGGCAATCTCTATGCATCCGAGATTCTTCATCGAATCGGAGTGGATCCGGCACATGGTGCGGATTCCCTTTCCAGCAAACAATGGAAGTTGTTGCATGCTGCGATGCTCGATATCTTACAGACCGCCATTCTTTATGAAGGTTCGACATTGGGCGACGGAACTTATCGCAACGCGCTCAATGAAAATGGATCGTATCAGAACCATCATCAAGTGTATGATCGCGAAGGGGAACGTTGCTTGAAGTGTAAGCGGGGAAGTATCGTGAGGATTGTACAAGCTCAGCGAGCTACTTTTTATTGCCCCGCCTGCCAGCGCTAGTACCGAAAATGAGTTTTCTATTGTCAGAGATTTATATGGTGTGAAGGCGCAAGCTTTATTAGACAGCATGCAGTCTCATTTGGATCAACGTAGATCGGCTGCAGTAGGAATGTCGAGTGTCGCCATAACCCAAAGATTGCGAGAAGCGGGCGAGCTGAATCGTTTAGAATATCGTTGGCAAAAGCCAAGCCGATGGTTGCTCCTGAGGGCCTAAAGTCGTAATCTTCGAGCGCGTGACTTGCTTCCGAGGCTCACCAGACCACTGCTACAAGCGAAGTTCACAGTTGTAATTAGGCTTCTGTAATTAGGCTTCAACTTCTTGTTCTTCGGCTTGGGCACGATTAGCGGCTGCACGGCGGGCTAGTTCGCGGCAAGCTTCACCGGGATTTGAGCAGAGAGAGCAGCTGGAGTTACCATGTTCGTCGGTTTTATTGGCGAGGCCACCGCAGCTGCCACTGATCGACCTACGACCGAACATCACGCCCACTGCCATGCCAGCGATCACAATCGCAAAGATGGCGAACGTGCCGAACAAGACAAGCAAGAATGATGGCATATCCAAATCTCCGCGATTACTTTTTTGTCTCGATATCGGGGCGAATCAATTTCTCTTCAGCCATCTTCAGCGTTTCCGGATGTAGCTGACGAAACGTGTCGCTGGGTTTAAGTTCGAAGTTTTCAGGTTGTCGAATGATGAGAAGGACATCGAGTTTATTCTCGTTAGCAATTTGCAGGGCCCGTTCTGGTCCACTGGCGAGCATCACGGTGGCCCATCCATCCGCCTCAGTACAATTGTTGGCTACGACCGAAGCGGAGGCAAGGTTGTGTTGAACGGGTTGTCCTGTTTTGGGATCGATCGTGTGCGAATAACGAACACCCCCATCGACAAAAGCGTTGCGATAATCGCCTGAAGTTGCCAATGACAAGTCGGAAAGAGGCAATATGGTCTGGATGTCGCGTTGAAGTTCGGTGGGGGTTTCGATTCCGACCTTCCATGGTTCACCATCGGCACGTTTTCCAGCGGTACGAACCTCGCCACCAATTTCGACGAAGAAGTCTTTGAAGCCCGCTTCAACAAGCACTGCTGCTACGCGATCGACACCATGACCTTTGGCAATCGAGGATAGATCGACTTGCAATTGGGGAATTGATTTTTTAATGGCGGGAGGAGTTAGGCGTACTTCCAGTTTGGTGTAGCCGACTTGAGCGAGAAGTTGTTTCAGTTTTTCGGGATCAACGGCCTTCTCTTCGCGTTTGGCTGGTCCAAAGCCCCAAGCATTAACCAGTGGCATGACCGTGATGTCGTAGTAGCCATCGGATTTCTTTGATAACTCTAAAGCGGTTGAAACTACTTGAGCGGTGTTGGAGGAAACCGGGAACCAATCGATAGAGTCCGTAGAGTTGAAGCGTGAGATCTCGGAGTCAGGGATGTAGGTGGACATTTCCTGATTGACTTTTTTGAGTTCGTTCTCAATTTTCTCGTGGAGTGCTGGGGCATCGGCAAAAGAAGATTTGGCTACGAGTCGGACCTGATAGGAAGTGCCCATCGTTTGGCCACTAAAGATTTCGACTCCCGTATTTTGAACCGCGGGGTTGTTGCCGATTCGGCCAACCATATAGGCTGTTGCCAGAATCACAACGATCCAGATCAAGGGGCGAAACGCAGCACTCCAGGGAGTTTTCCCTGGAGTGCGTTGAGTTTTGCTGGAGGACAAATTGTCCACAGAGCTTAACCTCCGAAGTCGTCGAAGGCGATGTTTTCGCGTTCAACGCCTAAGCCTTCAAGCATTTTGAACACGGCGGAGATCATCATAGGAGGACCGCACAAGTAATACTCGATGTCTTCGGGAGCTGGATGGTTCTTGAGATAGTTTTCCAAAATCACTTGGTGGATAAAGCCGGTGTAACCATTCCAGTTATCTTCTGGTTTCGGTTCCGACAAAGCGATATTGAATTTGAAGTTCGGGAAGTCTTTTTCGATGGCACGGAAGTCTTCCACATAGAACAATTCCCGCATACTTCGACCACCGTACCAGTAAGAAACCTTGCGGTTGGTCTTTCGATTGCGGAACAATTCAAAGATATGGCTACGTAGCGGAGCCATACCGGCACCACCACCGATGTAGAGCATTTCGCTCTGAGTATCTTTAATAAAGAACTCACCGTAAGGGCCAGAGATGGTTACCTTATCGCCTGGCTTCAGATTGAAGATGTAGGACGAAACTTTGCCAGGTGGGCAATCTTCTGGAGCGCGAGGGGGTGGCGAAGCGATACGGACGTTAAGCATGATGATGCCTTTTTCGCCCGGATAATTGGCCATCGAGTAGGCTCGGACAACGGTCTCGTCGACTTTGGAAATGTACCGCCAGATGTTGAACTTGTCCCAATCTTCGTGGAAGCGTTTATCGACCAGGAAGTTTTTGTATTCAACAGTGGAAGGGGGGACTTCGATTTGGATGTAACCACCCGCTTTAAAGTCCACATGTTCGCCTTCGGGCAGTTCGAGGACCAAGGCTTTGATAAAGGTTGCCACGTTGTCGTTGGAGCGAACGGTGCAGACCCATTTCTTGGTTTCGAACACTTCTTCGGGAACTTCGATATCCATATCTTGCTTAACGGCAACTTGGCAAGAGAGTCGAGTTCCCTCTTTCGCCATTTTGTTGTTGATATGGGTTTTCTCAGTAGGCAGGATATCACCACCGCCGGCATGGATTTTTACTTTGCACTGGGCACAGGTTCCACCTCCACCGCAGGCGCTGGAAACGAAGATGCCATTTTCGGCCAAGCAGCCGAGCAGTTTTCCACCTGCGGGTACCGAAAGGGTTTTTTGACCATTTACGGTTATTTTCACGTTCCCTGATGCGACCAAAAACTTTTTGGCGACGAGAATCAGGACAACCAGGGCGACCACGATAACCGTGAACATGAAAACGCCGAGGATAATTGTGCCGACATCCATCGATTGAGCGCCTATCACACAATAAAGGAAATGAAACGGGGAGCGACTCCCAACACCGTTCCGTAAATTACAACTTGATACCACCGAACAACATGAACGCCATGGCCATTAGACCGACGGTCATAAAGGTGATTCCCAGACCGCGAAGCGGAGGAGGGATATCAGCATACTTTAGTTTCTCGCGAATACCGGCAAGGGCCACAATCGCAAGAGCCCAACCGAAACCTGAACCGATTCCATAGACAACGCTTTCGGGGACGTTGTAGTCTCGTTCGACCATGAACAACGAACCAGCCATAATAGCGCAGTTCACTGTGATCAGCGGGAGGAAGATACCAAGAGCGTTATAGAGCGGTGGGAAGAATCGATCCAAAATCATTTCCAGAATTTGGACAATCGCCGCGATCACTCCGATGTAGCTGATGAAGCCAAGGAACGATAAATCGTAACTCGCATAGCTTTCACCTAGCCAGGAGAGCGCACCATCACGCAGCAAGTACTGGTAGAGAATGCAGTTCGCAGGAACTGTAATCGCTTGGACAATGACCACGGCAATACCGAGACCAATCGACGTCTTGATGTTCTTGGAGATCGCCAAGAAGGTGCACATCCCGAGGAAGAACGAGAGTGCCATGTTCTCGATGAAAACGGACTTTAGGAACAGGGCCAAATAATGTTGTAGGTCCATGTGCTAGGCTTCCTCGATCTGTTCGGGGCGGAAGGTGCGGATGATCCAAATGAGTGCGCCGATCAAGAAGAAGGCGCTTGGGGCAAGCAACATCAAACCGTTTGGGGTGTACCAGCCATTTTCACGATCCAATGGAAGTATGGTGATGCCAAATAGTTTTCCGGAGCCAGTAAGTTCACGTACGAAGGCAACCGTTAGCAGAACGAAGCTGTAACCAAGTCCGTTACCGATACCGTCAAGGAAGCTGGCTTTCGGATCGTTCTTCATAGCGAAGCCTTCTGCGCGACCCATCACGATACAGTTGGTGATGATCAAGCCCACGAAAACCGAAAGTCGTTTCGCTACGTCGAAGAAAAAGGCCTTGAGGATTTGGTCAACTAAAATTACCAAAGAAGCGATCACGACCATCTGTACGATGATGCGGATACTACCTGGGATGCGATGACGAATTAAGCTGACCGCCGCGCTGGAGAAGGCTGTCACCAGCATCACCGCGACGGACATCACCAACGCCGTGTTCATCTGCGTGGTCACCGCCAGAGCAG
>JBILTA010000440.1:0-5055 GCA_044371785.1 Pirellulaceae bacterium
GTTCGCAAAGGCAATCACGCGAATTTCACCAGCTCGCATAAATGCCAAGCCACTGATCGCTCGCATCAAGGCGGAGAATTTTTCAGGGGATTCATCGGTTTGGAGTGTAGGTCTTTGGCGATCACTTTCTCTCCATTTCCAATGGTTGGCAACTTGGGTCATATCTGCAGAACTGAATTCCGCACGGGTGGAAGACTCAGCTGGTAAGGTATTGATCCAGGCTGCTTCCAAGAGCCCATTAGAATTACGTCGGAAAGCGGCAACAGAAGTCCAAGAGTACTTGGATTTATTGTCGAGGGTAAACTTGGATTGCGAATCATCAACAAACGCAAATTGCAAACTACCCCCTAAGTCGATCATTTGTTCGGTGTGCAGGAAGGTTGTCGAGTTCGAAAGAATGTTCAGAGGATAGAGGAAGTTACCGTCGGCCGATCCATAATCGAATCGCACGGTTTCGACTAATGATGATGAGAACTCGCGTTCGCGTGAAATCATTGGTACCGTGACCCCGCTATCGGAATCAAGCGTCAGTTTATAGGGAGTCGAAAGTGAGGAGTAGATGGCGGAGTAACGCGTGACATGTGCGCGTGAATGATTTTCGAATGCTTCAACAACCGCGATTTCCGTATACGATCGGGCGAACCCAATATCGAGTTGGGCCGTGTAGGCGACCGTTACCACGCCACCAATAGCAAGAAAAGGAACAGCAGCCCAGGCCCACTCAATTTTGCCGAGCAGATAAAAAACAAACCAGTTAAGAGGTACTAGACAGGCTAAGTAGCCGAGTAGTAAAAGCATGACGCTGCCTATTTTGGGAACGTTGATGCCAGCTGCGTCACGCAATATGGCTTTGGCCGCATTCGAGGTGGAAGAGGAAGAGTTCCAGGCGGCGATACCGTTGATGGGATCACCGTCCCAACCGCTGGTAACACTACCTGCTTTTTCGATAATGTTCCAAGCTAGTTCGCCGTCAGCTTTTTGAGGGACGGGCTCGAAGAGGATTTTGTCATCGATTGGACTGGCCAGTGCATCGCGAGTGACGATTCGAAAGTGTGTGGCCAAACGTGAATCGGCTTCTTGATCGGGAGTGTAAAGCCAAGTTTGTCTGGAGTTGAATGAGTTCTCCTGCCAACCGCGAGGAGGTCGACCGAGCATGGCTGCGTTAACAAAACTGGGAAAGCTCCTCCAGCGTGCGAAAAAAGGATCGGAAATGGAGATCGTTGAGAGCACAACGCGACCGCGGCCTACGTTTCTTTCTGCCACTAATTCACTGGTATTGGCGACCCAGGCACTGCCTGGCGTCAATGATCCCGCTGTCATGGCGATAGTGCGTTGCGGTATGGGACCCAGAACGTCACGTTTGTCATCCATTTTCGGAATAAGTGGGAAAAGTCTTCCTTCAACGTCAAGTGAAGTATCACTGCCGAGGTTCTGACCGAAACCGTCGGTGGCTGGAGTTGCAGCGGGCTCATCTTCAGGTAGCAATTGTGCGCGCGGAGTTAGCCGGCTATGTACAGGTTCGGGTAGGGCCCAGTTCGAATTGAGGAAATCTAATTTAGCTTGGACAAAGGGAGTTGTGTTATTGCTTTGAAGTGGAAGATAGGGTTCTAAAAATGATCCCGACAATCGCGACATGCTCGAGGGACCGCTGATGATGAGTTGGCCACCCCAATGCAGCCAGTCGACGAGCGCTTGTTTTTGGGAGCTGGTAAGCGAATCAGGATCAACATCGTCCCACAATAAAAAAGAGGTGGTGGTCCAACCGAAAAAGGTGGAGGGTAACATCCAGCGATCACCGGACTTGCTACAAAGCACAAGTTGATAGGCTGCTTGAAGTTCTCCATCCCAAACTTCCAAAGCGGGCCAAGAGACTAAGTCGGATTTCCCTAGGTATTCATAATCGTCTTTATGATCGGAGAGTACAACAAAGAAATACTGATGACCTGGTATTGGGGTTGTTGGGGTCGGACGAGGGGATACCACTGGTGTGCCTGACGAGCGATCGATCAAAACGGTGCGCAAGTCAGGATTGATCTGAATGGTAGAGTTCTCATCGCGTTCTAAGCTTGGGCTGACAAAAAAACGTAGGTCGATCTGTTTCGACTGTCGATTAGGTAGGGAAGCGTCACGAGTAAAGTTCAAACTCCATCGGCTACCGGGAACAGGAAGAGGCTGCCCCGACTTCGAAAACGTTTGTCCCTCAATACGACCATTGATATCAACAGCGCCAACTTTAAACTCCTGTTGAGCCTCGACGACATGACCTGGCTTGACCAGCATACGATTCACTTCATTTCCGAACGGCAATGGTTTTGGTTCAGAGATGATTACAACCGCTTCTGGTTCATTCGACTCTTTTTGCTCGGAGTTCGATTCGGATTGTCTGCAGCCGCCGCAACCGGGAACTGAAAGTATGAACAATGCAGCTCCGAGAAGAAACCATCTCAGGCTACAAGGGCTCATACTGTGATTCCTATTCAAGTTCGATGGTAACAAGCGGCACGGTTATCGACATGTACTCTATTTTGACGTCGAGGCTACAACCGCTTCCGCTATGGTTAACAATCGTACGACAGTATTGCTGCCAGCAGCGGCTTGCACTTGAACCTTCAGAGACTCGATCCCCTTATCTTTGGGCAGGCCTATCACGATCCAATGAATTCCTGTCCCTAAATCCATGTTCATATCGGCAGCATAAGGTTTCGGTTGGCCATCTACGTAGAATGGAAGTTGGGTCGTCGAATTGCTGACAAATTGAACAGAACCTGCTGTTTGAACTTCGATTGCAAATCGGACATAAGCGGTTGCGGGCGTATCGCGGTGAGGCTGGAATGTGGGGAGTCCAGTGGTGGGAAGGGAGCCGTTGACTAAGCTTGTCAAATCGGCCCAATTGAGTCGAGAGTCCTGAGTGGCGACCGCATCAACGGACGTTCGATTCAACAGCGTGTGCGCTTCTTGAGAATATTGCAAGGACTGCCAAGAGCGAACGATGGGCTCGGTTCCAACGGAGTAGGCTGGATTACGTCCTAGTTCGGTTAAGAAGCGGACGAGATGGACCAGCTGTTTCTTATTCAAGCGATCGACAAGGCCAGCGGGCATAATCGATTTTCCTTCGCGAATGGCTTCGATGGAGGAAGTTGCGATTTTCACCGTGCGTCCATCGGCCAACAGTAACTCGATTTGTTCGTCGTTACGGCTGCGTTGTAAACCGGTCAATACTTCGCCATCATCGGTTTGGATTACCAACGATTGGAAGCCTTCCTTCATTTTTGCATCGGGAGCTAGGAGCGATTCGATGATGTAGTCTGGGGCCGAGCTGCCGCCGAGACTGACCAAGTTCGGGCCGATTTGCCCACCTGCAGGACCAATCGCGTGGCAGCGCACGCATTGGAGTTCCGCGATGCGATAGATTTGTTCGCCTTGCGTAGCGTCCCCTTCAGAACGAGCAAGGTCTGTTAGTTCTTTGACTAGCTCTGGAGTAAATTTCCAAGCGGAGTCGGCGAGTTTTCCAATCGCTTGCACTCGAGCGATGAGCTCTTCATTAGCGATGTTCTTCGCTTGAATACGTCGTACGACTTCACGAGAAGAGTCTGGACTCCAAACGATCTCTTGGTTGAGTGCGGCCTGTATTGCGGCTGGGCCACCTTGACGTCCGAGTAAGCCATCGATGGGAGCGATATCAGCGGTTCCATCTTTGGTTTCTGCGATCATGGCCACGATGATTTGGGCTGACCTCTGTACGTTTTTGGTTGCCAATGACAAAGCGGCCGCTCCACGCAGGCCGGTCGCCAGATTTTGATTGTTGGCAAGCGAATTGAGATAGTCGCTCAATTCGGGTTTATCCAAAGAACCTAAGGCATAAATAGAAGCAATAGCCGATTGAAGTTTGTCTAGGTTCTCTTTATCGGAGACGGCTGCATCGACTGATGTCTTTAACACATCCGACAGTTGCGATAACTTCCACGTCCCGATCATGGAAGTTGCTTCGCGTTGCAATTCAATGTTTCCGCTGGTTGATTGCAGTTTGGAAAGCAAATTCTTTAAGCTTTCGTCCGCTTTGTTTGGAACGAAGTTGCGATCGATGGTCTTTTGTTTAAGTGTTTGCAATTGAGCCAGTAGCGACTTTTGATCTGAGGAGTTATCGATGAGCCAACGCAATAGTTCACCCACGGTAGCGGGATCGGCTCTTTCGGAAAGGATGCGAATGGCGCGATCTTGAAATTCAGCAGGTAGTTTTCCGCCGACAAGTTCTTGTGCGAGCAAGTTCAGGGCGGAACCACTTTTTGCTGCTGAGGCGGTGAAAAGGAAGCGTTTAGGTTGGCGGAAAGGACTATCGGTGTTTGCGATAGAGGGGAGCCATTTATCTTCATGTCGATTGAGGGTGGACCAGAGGGCAAAGTCAATAAAATTGTTGAGGGGTTTATCGGCTGCTTGAATCGCGATCGCTAAGGCATCTGCGGTTCCGATTTTGTCGAGCGAGGCGACTCCCTCCAGGCGTACTTGCCAATCAGCATCTTGGATCGCTTCGGTTAGCCAAGCAAGTGATTGTGGGTACTCTTCATGGTTCCAGCCGATGGCACGAACAGCAGCGGAACGTTGTCGAGCATCGGGGCTTTTTCTCAGGCTATCCACCCATTGAGCTTGAGGTCGACGGACGGCGACTGCGAGCCAAATGGCTTCACGCAAGCGAGCATCTCGTTGCTCTGGGGTGGTGGCAGATTCAATCCAATTCTTGGTGAGGGCGATGATGCGGTCTGCTGGTCGATTTTTGAGTTCTTGCCGCGACCATTGTCGAACCCACTCTTCACTTGCTTCCAGCCATTCGATGAGTTGTTCGGAAGAAGTTTCTGCATAATTTCGTTTAGCGACAGCAGGGCGGCCCTTGTAGGAAATGCGCCAGATACGACCATGTTTTCGATCGCGGCGTGGGTCGCGGAAATCAACTTCGCCATGTTGAATAATCGGGTTGTACCAGTCTGCAACGTAGATGGCACCATCGGGGCCCATCTTTACGTCGATGGGTCGGAATGCGGTGTGTTGTGAACGAATGATTTC
>JBILTA010000441.1:0-5049 GCA_044371785.1 Pirellulaceae bacterium
AGCGTCACCCGTCGCCATGCTGTACTCAGCCAGAAAGATCATCACATATCCGTAATGCCATGTCCTGAAATTATCGGTAGCAAAATCTGCTGCCCATTGTGCTTCTCTCTGTAACAGCGAACTATGTCTCTCGTCGCCACTAGCCAACAGCGCTAAGGCGTTAAGCGAACGAGGAATGGGATCTTCGGATGAGGTATAGTCAGGATCTGCCATTCGGTTCACAAGATTCTGCAGCGCTTGTTGGAGAATGCGTTGCGACTTCGGGCAATCATAGGGTGCGGTATCGGAGTAGGAACCCAATACAGGCAAAATTAGCTTTACTTCATCCACCTTGCCGTTGCGCCAGCGCATTAGCGACAACCCACCTCCACTGGTATCCGCTTCCGCTAGCGTTATCGCTTTACCCAACTCGGTGCGAGGATCATAGGTGAACCGTTTACCACCAACACCCAGAATGACATCACCAACTTCGATCACCCCTTCAGCTGGAGAACCCTTATCCACTGCGGTGATTGCAACCTGCCTAGCATCGGTTGTCACCAGTCGATCGCAATACATCCAACCGCGGAGCCCAGTAGGGCCAAGATTCCAGTCGTGTGGAGCCTCAGAAGGAATGGTGGCACCTTGAGTGAAATCTGGCAGCGAACGCTTGTTCTCTTGGGGAGAAGCGGACGCGAAGAGCGAAAGGCAAAAGATACTCAACAGAAAGAACTTATAGTGATTCATCATGGCCGAGATTACTTCGTTTCCGATTTTTGGTTCTTCAATATTTCAAGATTCGCTTCTGCAAACGCTCGCCCCATCAATGCAAACGTCTTAGCACAGCCTAGATAATGGTACCCAGCGTTCGATGCGCCGCGTTTCCAGAGTGCGACCTCCGCAGGCGAAATCAGCTCAGCTTCATAATGTTTCATGAATGCAATTTTCTGCTCGTCCGTCATTTGCCCGTCGGCGTTCGGATAGTCTTTGTGTTTTGAATCTAAGTAGTAACGCATCTGCCTAATCTTTCCATGCTTTTCATCAATGGCTCCAAGTTCATCGGACCAAAACGGGGCAGTCTCAACCGCAACCACATTCCCGTTGAACTCTGGAAGCTTTGTGGGGGCAGCCATCGCCTGCCGGAAGGCAAGCATATCCTTAGAATCATCCTTAAGCCCCCCCACTCCCATAACTCCAATTACAAACGGCAACTTCGGAGCCTTCAAATCACTGCGGACGTCACGAATAAAATGCGACAGTAGTTCAGAATATTGCTCAAAGCGATCTGGCTGACTGTGTTTGGGATATACATGCCCATCCACCATATCATTAAATCCCTGTAACCAAACAAAGCCCGCAAGTTCGTAGCCTTGCTTCCGGTCATAGTGCGGAACCACGACCTCTGGATTTGCCAATACGCGTTTTACATGCTCCAACATCAATCGATAATATACCCCAGTTGCTTCCCTTTTCTCTGCTTTCCAGTGCTCGAAGTCCTGGGGAATCCCATGGCCTTCTTGCTTCGGATAATTCTCAATTTGAAAAGAGCTAAGCTGATACGGTCCTGCGCTTGGCGAACGAAAATCGGTATGCAAGCTTTTGCCGCCCCAAGCAGCTTTGATTACCAACACTGGCTCATCAAGAGCCCGATCCATCACGAGTCCAAACGTAAACTCAGGCCCGATCTTATCGCCAGGTTTCTGTGGGTCTTGTCCCCACATCGAACCGTAGCCTGCAGTTAGCTTGCCTGATAAAACAAAATTCCTGTCGTTGGCTCCGGTAAAATACGAAATCCATGTATCTTTACAAACGGTAAGTTCTCCATCAGAATCTCGCATCATCTCAAGAAGAGAGGCTGTGGAGGCGTCATCACCCAGGTAATCAATGGTACTCACATTCGCTGGCCCTTCCATGTTCGACTGGCCAACCAGAATAAAGACCTTCAGTGGTTTCTCTTCAGCGGATGCAGTATTGAGAAACATGAAAACGAAAAGCAAGGCTGCCGAATATCTCATGTTGTTGCCATAAGCATTTAAGAGATTGAACGAACGATACTTCACCCGTTAGTCTAGTCCTCCAAGATCTCATGGCAACATTGCTGCGGAGTGTCAGTGTCAGATTCTTTTTTTCTGTGCGCGATTCAATACAAGAATAGGCATACGAAGCAAAACCTAACCCATGGTCCGCAAAATTCTTGCAGCCGCTTCTGCACCATGGACAGGCAACAGAGCTGACCGCGCGATGCCGGAGACAACTTTAGTGATATTGTGATCGACCTTTGAAGGGACACCCCAAAAATCTCCCGACGCGCTGGTGATATAGATCGATAGCGTGCGATGGCCACTACCTGGGCGCTCTCCGACAACATGCAGCACCTGGAAACGACCTACACGATTTCCAAACAAGTTCTCGCCGATACGATACCCGGCCCTGACTCGCCCTGCTCTTACGACAAGTAATTCCGGAAAGACAGTTCGTCCTTGAACGGCCAACTCACGCCGAAGCTCTTGGATCAACTCAACGGCTTGTCCATCGGTTGTATTCGCCAAAGCGTTCAATCCATCGGACAAAACGATCACTGTATCGAACCTCTCACCATGTCGATCGCGTAGAGCTTGCAACTTATCCTGAGAGGATTTGCTGAGTTCTTCGCCACTGGTTGGGTGCAGAATGTAGTCGTTACGATCTTTCGAGAGAGTATTTATAGACACTGAAGTAGTGAAAAGCGACTCGAAGTCAGCGGGGAGTTCGGCCCAGATGCATTGTTTAGCATCTGCGTAGATCTCGTTAATTTGCGCATCGAGTTCCGCTGGTAAGTCCGATACTTTTTCAGCATGACCTTCAGCAATAAAAACTCCGCGATCCCGGACCTCAGCGATCTGGGTAGCAGCCTCTACACGCAATACATCTTCGGACCGTTTATCTCCCTTGCGTCGACAATAGCAGATATAAACCCAAGCTGGATCACCAAAGTGCTCGGTCGGTTGACCTTGATTATCGATAACGCCTAACTCTTTGAAAAATGCCCACATCGCATCGCTGACGCGATAACCGAATTGCTCGCGAATTCGAACATGATCATGGTATCCCGTCGTTAAATAACCCAGCATCGGATCGATACGAGTCGGTAGAGCCATGAGATAGCCCGGGTTAGCAGGCATGATTTGCTCGATACACCAACCAAGATCATCCAGACTAACGTCCATATGCAATGTCGTGCAGATATCGAGCCCGATGATCAGGCCATGCAATTTGCCCATGACGATATCCTCCAAGCAACAGCGAACGAGCTGCTCGCGCGTGCGGAAAACTTCAGGACCGATAAATCCAGCGACATCATTCAGATGCACCCACGCGTCGGGGCTCTCACCGCGTTCACGTTTGGCTTCAACCAAGGCTTGGGTCAACCTTCGTGCGAGCCCATATTTACGCGACTCATGAATCACCATATCGGTTCCAGCACCATGACCGTTGGTAAAATCAGCTCCTTGTCCTGTTTCAAAGTAAAGCCCAAATTGGCCACGCTTGTTTCTGGCGTGCTGTAACATCTTTTCTAGAGTCACGTCGAATGTTGCGTTGGCGGCGTCGGAGCCAGCTATACTTTGAAACCATAGGGCGGTTGAGCCAGGTTGTCGACTTTCGAGTTCTGCCTGAATATCGATATGAGACAAAACACAGTGGGGCAGTATCGTACTGATTCCAAATGTATCTAGAACATCCTTGAGTGTTGCCTCAACAGCAGCAACCGAATCAAGCTCGCTGGAAACTGGGTTGGTTCCCACTAACACATCCCCCACAGCGTAAGCGAAGGCATCAAACACTTGCCAACGGATATCATCCGGATGATCGGTTGGGGAGTTGGGCTGTATACGTGCCCCCATGTATCCTTTTGCGCCGATCTGCGAACCGGGAAGAGTGTGAAATATCCTTTTGCCGATGGTGATCAGCTCGGCATTGGTCAGCAACTTCACCACACATGCTATGCAATCGCTGGATAGACCCGAAAGAATCCGCTGAATATCCCCTTCCGGTTGATTCAACAAGAAGCTCTTAAGTTCGCCCAAAGTCCAATGACTTACCGAGTGAAGCTCCTTCGGACCGCCAGTTTGTTGGATGGCTCCCAGCATCGCGTCAACGAACGGAGGATGCGAATCGATTTGTGCAAGTGTCGTACGTTCAAGCAACAGTCGAGCTAAATCTCGCTCTGTTTGGCTCTTTGCCGCAACGCCGATGATTTCGTCCCCCTCTTTCCATTCGTTGGCCGCGCCCAGCAATCTGCGATAAAGGGTTAGATCCCAACCTCCAGCAACTCGCTGCACATAAGCGATTAAGTCCTCACCTTGCAAGGCAGCGACTATGTCTACTGGAGTGACAGCACTCGATAATGGAGCAAACATTCGTAGTCCGCCAAGAGCCAATCCGGTTTGTAATACTCGTCGCCGCGTGATTCCCATAATTCGTTGCTCGCCAGGGGTATAGAACCATCGAAGAAACAGGGTAACTTGTTGAACTTCTGCCGCTCGGGCTTCCTAAATCTAGAAACTAGTATACCAGCTCCGCCACATGTTATACTAATCGCTCCCCCACACCTCTCTCCTCTTCGAAGACCACGGATATGGAACAGGCTACTTCATCGCCAATGCGTGAACGTCTCAATTGTGCAAAAAGAATGTGCCGATTTCCCATTTCCTTGATCATCAAGAGCTTTCTGCTTCTCTCTATCTTATTGCCTGATACCGGCGGAGCTGTCGAGTTACCACCGGATGTAGAAACTTTTGTAGAAAAGCATTGTATTGAATGCCATAACGCTGAAACAAAAAGTGGGGGCTTGAGTTTCTCTGAGATCACGTTTGAACTTGACAACCGCCCCACATCACATCGATGGGTCCGTATTCATGATCGTGTTCTAGCGGGCGAAATGCCCCCAAAGAACTCAGAGATACCTGCGGAGAGCGAGAAGAGCGGCTTTGTCCAAACCATACAGACTTCGCTGATCGTAGCGGAACAAAAGAGACGTGGACAGAATGGTCGAAGTATCATTCGGCGAATGAACCGTAACGAGTTCGAAAA
>JBILTA010000442.1:0-5028 GCA_044371785.1 Pirellulaceae bacterium
GGCCGCTCGCCTCTTGTGTCGCATCGATTGTTTTGTAACTGCGGGCTCTCAAGCGCTGCAACAAGGAAATCTCAAGTACGCTTCGGCTGTCCCAACACAGATCATGGATCTGCTGCAACGTGGCATCGAGTGCGGTGCCGTCGTCGATCCTTGGAACATACTCGGTTTTGCCGGTAATTTCAGCCGTTTTCATGGACCTGAAAGCGCGGTTCGCGATCATCGCGTCGACGATCTTGTCGCCCTGATGGAAAGCATATTCGCTCTACAATCACGAATTTGGCGCGAAGCGGCAGCCCGCAATGAAGAAGCGATTTGCCAACGTGTCTCCGAACAATTCCGTACGACAGCAGAATGGTGGCGCAAATTCGCTCCACATCAAGTTCCCGATCTCGAAGCGACCGATCCGCTCGAAAGTTATCAATCCGCTTCCTTGGTAGCCACCGCCTTGCGCTTATGGCACGCCGGTGGAGCAGCAACCGGTGACGTCCGCTTCTGGGCTCCACACGCCGAGCTTTTCGATTCCCCCAAAGCCTATGCCCTGGTGATCGAAGCTTTGCTAGAACGCGAAGACTTTGTGGCAGCCATGGCACTCTTGGTGCATTGGCTCAGCCAAGCCGAGAAGGTAGGACTGCAGAGTGGCTCAACCACATTCTCCATCCTCGCACAACAGTGGTTACAACGGCTGCAACTCCGCCTACAAAAAGCCGATGCACCACCGGCACTTGGTTGGCCTTTGGTATCCAAATTCTTCGATTACCTCGAAGCCAACTCAGAAAAATATTGGACACCACCTGAATTTCACCTCGCCACCAAGAAACGCAAAAACAAGCCTGACAATCAAGAAAAAGGCTTGGCATCAACCAATGACTCAGCGGATAGCGATGAAGAAGATGGATCGCGATTCGATTCCGCTTATGAAAACGTCGTCTATCAAGACAGTACCAATGATGGCCTCGATAGCTCGCTTTTTGAAGAAGGTTCTGATTCCGAAGATGAACTGCTGGAAGAGTCGCGACGCATTGAGCAGCATTTGACATTTCTCAATGCCATCGCTCACATGTGGAAGCAGGTTGCCATTTATCCGTTGTTGCGCACGACCCATGGAAACGACGGTGGGAAAGCAACAGACCTGCTTTCCGCCCTGAAACATTGGTGCGAGCAAGCGGCACTGAATGCGAAAGGCTTGATGCGATTACTCGAAGATATACATGGCCATCGTATTCCCCGAGGGAGTAGCGATTCGGATGCCATGGCTCGCTACGATCGCCGACGCTTAACCAAAGAGTCTTTGGTCGATCGCCTCATCGGAACTATTGTCGAGACATCCGATGCCCGTCTGTTGATGCTGGCAACATTCAATGCCAATAACCCCAATGGTGATTCCAACACAGAGACACTGGCCGCGTTGCCCGAAGATGATCGCTTGGCGGTACGTGTTTTCTCCCAACTGATGTGCGGCAACACCGAACAAACTAAAAACGACTTCCCGGAACTCATCAAAGCGTTTTGGGCTAAGCCCTTGCTATACGTTCCATTGGCTCGAGGCGGTGATCCGCAATCGATCTCCTCGGTCCGTTTACGCCGCCGAGTCATGACGCACCTATTGACCTGGCTCCCACGAGCCGGTCTGTATTTCCAAGCTGTCGAGTTGGTCGAGACAGCTCGACACATGGAACACAACAATCCTGTCGGGAGTGGTGCGGTAACGGAGTTTGATGACCTCTATAAGATTGCCTACAAAGCGATGATCCGCTCGCTTGTCCGCAACGCTTACGCTTGGCAACGTCAAATACCTTCGCGAACCACGGCTCAACAAGCCTACGAAAATCGAGCCACATTCCCGACGCCAACAGAGATCATCATCGATCAACTCAACGAGGCGGACATGGTTGGGATCACCGAACCGCATAGCGATTTGCTGATTCCATTTCTGGAGCAATTGACGCGGGTAATGCTTGTCAGTTGGCTCTCGCACAGCCGCACCTTACGTTTGAGCATTTTGGAAACAGTGGAAAACTCTTCTTCCTGGAAGCGATTGGTCGACTTTATTCAGCGCTACGGTGGAGCTCTTTTCACCCAGCAATTCCTTCGCCTAAGCAATGTTCGCGCGATCTTGCATCAAGGTGTGGGAGCTTGGCTGGATCAAGTGGTTGAAGATGGTGGGCAGCCGGAAGTTCAACCTTTGCTGGATGGTTTACAATCAGGCGAGATTCAACGAGCGGAAGCTGAGCGACAATTGTCGATTGTTCTCGAAGGAATCATCGATCATTACGCCGAGTATCGCGATTACAACAGCACAACAACGCAGTCCGATCGTGGCGAGATGTTGTATATGTTGCTCGACTTTTTGCGTTTGCGAGTCCGCTACGATCGTGTGAGTTGGAATTTGCGACCCGTTTTTTGGGCTCATGAGATCATGGTCCGCAGCGGTTGTCACAAAGGTGCCAATCAATGGCGACGAGCGTTATCAGAACGCATCGGTCGCGAAGCCGAAATGTATCTTGAACACTTAACCAAGTTGCAAGAGAAGTATGCGATGCGGATGCCGACCGTCGCAGATCGGCTAAGTGAACGGTTTATCAAGCCGATGACCGTCGATCGCATGCGAGCACTTATACGTCCGGCGATTCGTCAGATCCGGCATGGAAAAGAGGCTCCCGCTTTTGACATGTTGGTGACAGAAACAAAGGCCTTAACCAAAGAACCGACCGGCGTGGGGTTTGATGTACCCGCATGGTTACAAGCTTTGGAAGAAGAAGTGGATCGTGCTTTAGAGCACGAACGTTATGCGAGGATCGAATCGAACTATGACGCTGCAGTGCCGCTGCGTCTATTGTCGATGGCCGATCTTGAAGAGCAACTCAACACAGCCGAACGCCAAAACAGCCGCTTGTTAGACAAATAGATGCTGTGGTTATAGCCTTAAGGGCGTATGCAGCAAGTTGCGGCCTACCAAACCTTCCAAGCAGTAACCACTCACCATCCTGTATGTGTTTAGCATGCAAACAACCTGACTTGCGCAGCACAACCTAGAGCAGATACGCCGTCGGGAGAAAACGAATGCTCAGTCGCCGTACATTTCTGTCAACGTCATCCCTGGCGGCAACACTCGCTCTTGCGTCACGCGCAAGCGTACACTCTCCTGATAATACTCCCACCAGCGGCACCTCCTTAGATCGCCTGCGGCCCTTCGATGACTTAATGCTTAAGGTAATCCAAGAGCACGATGTCCCTGGTGCAGCGTTAGCAGTCGCCAAAAATGGCGAGCTTCTTTACAGTCGCGGCTATGGTTGGAGCGATCGCGAATCGCGACAAGCCATGCAGCCTGATTCTGTTTTCCGTATCGCGAGTGTATCTAAGCCAATTACAGCGATGGCCGTTTTGAAGTTGATCGAGCAAGGTAAGTTGACGCTGGATGAACCCGTACTGCCAAAACTTTCGATTTTGTATCCAAAGGTGCCGAAGGTAGTGGATCGACGGTGGGAGTCAATTTCGGTTCGACATTGTTTGCAGCATCGAGGCGGTTGGGATCGTGATCAGTCGTTTGATCCAATCGGCAGGGCGCGAGCCATCGCCAAGAGCTTAGGAACGGAACTTCCCGTTCAACCAAGACAGATTATCGATTACATGTTTTCGATACCTTTGGATTTTGAGCCTGGTGCGCGAGCAGCTTATTCGAATTTTGGCTACATCATCTTGGGGTGTTTGATCGAACAGGTGACAGGCTTACGCTATGCGGAGTATGTACGTCGGGAGATCCTGGAACCGTTGGGGTGCATGCGTACCCAATTAGGTCGGGCCCGTCGAGCGGATCGGATGGATGGAGAAGTTACCTACCATGATCGCGAGCAGCGCCGTCGTCCCTCGCTTTATCCAGCGGATGCCGGGGAAGAGGTTGATTTACCGTATGGTGCGGAGAACTTTGAGGCCTACGAAGCGCACGGCGGCTGGACATCAACGGCCGCGGACCTAATTCGCTTTGCAGCGCTGTTACTACCCAGCCAAAGAAGCAGCCCAATACTATCGCCGAGTAGCATTGCATTACTTAAAGAGCGGCCTGAAGGGGCTGCAGGTCACACAGAATCGGGCGAGCCGAAAGATGCGTTTAATGGCTTGGGCTGGATGGTGCGCCCCGTTAAAGGCCCATCACCAGATGGCGACTCCGTTGAGTTGCCTGCAGCCTATGGTCCACGTGCAAATCTCTGGCACGCAGGCTACATCGCAGGGACCGAAGCATTGTTAGTCCACCGGCACGATCATTATCAATGGTCTGTTCTCTTCAACATCCAGTCGTCTCCATCCGGCAAATCATTGGTTCAAATCATCGATCCACTTTTGCATCAAGCGGCTGCAAAGGTATAGGCAACCTGCAGAGGCATAAGCTCGCCTTGTGATTACCTAAGATATCGGCCGGCGATGGTGGTTGATTTCACCAGTCTGATTTCAGACTTCTATCGATACTCACCGCTTACGACTAACGCAATCATTATTGCGGTGCCCTGAAAGAGTCGGATGTTCTGTCAGATCTCCCTTTTTCGCAATATGCGAAGCTACAGGAGCGATCATGAATTCCAATATGCCCGTTGAAGCCGAGTCGCATAGACGAAAAGATGCCGAAATCGCTAAAGCTGTTATGGATGTCTTGAAGTGGCACCTCCTGATACCCAGCGAGGTTAAGGTCGATGTCGAAAACGGGGCTGTCACCTTAAGTGGCGAAGTAAGCTGGGTGTTCAAAAGACCGTCGATAGAAGATGCGATCCTGTATTTATCCGGCGTAAAGAGCCTAGTCAACAATCTCGCCCTACTCCCGCTTGATCAAGGCGCTCGTAGTACGGTTCACAGTCAGGTTCACACTACGGTCCACAGTACCGAACACTGTTCGTAAAAATCTGCTGCGGCGTCCCCCTCAGCTTCTCATTTTGTCTCGTTGCTCGTTCTCAAAGGAATCACAGATGTCAAGAAAACTTCTTACTGCTGCTATGGTCATGTTTGTTGTCCTAAGCTTCTATCAAACCGGCTTTTCGCAAC
>JBILTA010000443.1:0-5020 GCA_044371785.1 Pirellulaceae bacterium
TTGTGATGCCATGGAAAGAAGTAAGTGTTATGTACGTTAGACCCGAATTTGTCCTTCAAGTTTTTGAGGCGAAAGTACCATTTGACGACTTGTGCAAGGAGTTCGGCATCAGTCGAAAAACCGGCTATAAGTGGAAAGATAGGTCTCTCGAACAAGGATTAGCAGGGCTTAGCGACCAAACTAGACGGCCAGTCAATAGCCCACAGCAACTTGGTGAGAACGGCGTATGCAACATCGTAAAGCTCAAATTAGCGGATCCAAGCTGGGGACCTCGTAAACTTCGAATGGTCTTCGCGAGAGCTTTTCCAGATTGCGAATTGCCATCAGATAGTACTTTCAAACGCGTATTAGATAATGCGGGACTCGTCGAGCGAAAGACACGCAGGCCGAGCACCGAATCGGGACGCCTCACTAACCGAATAGAAGCCAAGCGACCAAACCATGTTTGGACGGTCGACTTCAAGGGCTGGTGGCGAACTCGTGACAACAATCGATTTGAACCCTTGACGAATCGGGATCTGTACAGCCGCTTTGCTCTTTGCACTCAATCGCTATCTGATAACAAAAGCGATTCTGTGAAATCTGCTTTTGGAAACGTGTTCTCCAATTTCGGACTACCTAAAGTGATTCGCAGCAACAACGGCAGTCCGTTTGCAGCGACAAACTCTCCCATCGGGTTAAGTAGACTATCCGCTTGGTGGTTAGCTCTGGGGATTGATCTTGACCGTATTCAACCAGCCAGACCATACCAAAATGGATCGCACGAAAGGATGCACCGAGATATCGCATTGGAGGTTGAGAAGACATCTGTATCGGACTTCGAATCACAACAAAATGCTTTAGATGTCTGGAGAAACTCATACAAAAACGAACGTCCGCACGAGGCAATTGCCATGCAAGTGCCAGCAGCACTCTACACTAAATCCACACGACGTTTCGACTCAACGCCGATCGAATTAGACTTTGCAATCGACTATCTCAAGCGAATGGTAATGACCGGAGGAGCGATCAAAGTCGAGAATGTTCGAGTCAATGTTTCGGTAGCGTTAAAAGGTTGGCACGTAGGGCTCAAGCTCGAAGCAAACGAACGATACGGAGTTTGGTTCAGTCGCTTAAGATTAAGCGATATCGATTTAAAGATGGAAAAGTTTCAGGCGACTGTTAAATCCGATGTAAAAGGTAAATCAACGGAGACGAATTAACAAAACCGGACCCCAGAGAAGAACGTACTCATGAAGTACAAAACAATGAACGATGAGCAACGACATAATTCACATCCAGCATTATTTATCCTTACTGTGCATCTCAGTGGCCGCTTAAGTTGGATTGGTACTGCTGCCTTGCCACGAATGGTTTGTCAGGTCGCGTTGAGAGCGGCAGCTTTGTGGAAGAGCGTCACAGTCAATTCTTCTTTCCGTTACTGGATACCACTGTGTATAATCTGGTTTCTAGCCGGGAAGAGACTAGACTAGTTCTCGAACCTATTCAACCAGAATGTCTTGCAGCGTCGGAAGGCGACGTCCGGATACTGGCCCAAGCTAATCGCAAAGGTCCCATCCTGCGAGCACATCGATCAGAGATAGTATCGATATCTCGATGCAAATTATGCGTCGCATCAAAGCACATCTCCGCATCGAACGCCGGTCCTGCGGGAGCCACCCCGGCCATAATCCAAGGCTCTTATCCGAAAATGCATAACTCGGGTCACGAGATTTGAGACATTTCTATAGCCCCGCGGTCGCGCGACTTAGAGACTCGTGAGAATCGTGTTCTAAAGCGACACAAGATACACCAGAAAAACACTCCCATCTTGTTAGAGACATCGCGCGGAGGAGAATTCTTAAAGGCTCAACCGCACAAATACACCCAAGAACCATCTGATATCCGATCCAACATCGAGTCGAATAAATATCGATACCTAAGTGTGGGCTCAATCGTGGGCTCAGCGCTCCAGAATTCTGTTTGTCTAATTATCTGACTAATACAGATTCGCGACGCTTCTCTCGAAAAAATTGCCATACTCTCTCTGCACCGGCGAAAGATTGGATGGGGCCATTACCGTCTCGCAGGGCCCGAGAACCCGGCCAACCATGCCCCCCTGCAGAGTCGATGACAAACTCAGTATTAGCACCATCGGCAGTCGCCGGGTAAACCGAGGTTGTCACTGTCCCTTTGGTACTAATATTCGCCGAATTTTGTGACTTGTTCGCCTCAACCCAAAATTGCACAACTTCTATTAGAGGCTTATAGGGAGCATCCTGTGCGCGACGAACAAGCGGGTTTCGGCTCATGCCACCTTCGATAGGTACTTCTTCATCTTTGGCACCATTGATGATTAGGATTGGTAACGGAGCCGATGGCTTTCTGTCGAACGTGAACATCGAGGCGACCACCGGTGCGGCTGCGGCCAGACGCTCGGACCGAGCCACCGCATAAACAAACGTCATCATGCCCCCGTTGGAACCACCCGTCATATAGATTCGATTTGGATCTGCATCATGTTCACTGATGAGTTTATCAATCAGGGTATCCAAGTAGGAGATATCGTCCGCATCACGTACTTGTCTCCTCAAGAGAAAACCGGTGTTCCAAGCGTGACGATTACCGCCGAAATCGGTTCCTTCACCATAGGCTACCATGAAGCCGTTCTCCTTGGCCACAGGGTCAAAACCCGAGTTTCTCCGCATAATATCAGCGTTTCCCTGACCACCGTGAAGCGCAATGACTGCTGGCCTTTTCGTACCATCTGTCGATGCATTCACAATCAAGACGCGTCTATCTAGCCCCTTGATCTTAAACTTAATTTCAATCTCCGATTTGCGAGATTGCGAGTTGCTGCTTTTCCCTAGCTCGAATGCCTTACGATAAAACTCCCAGTTGTTATCCCCCAAGGCTTCGAGCGTCCGCATTGGATTGTGGTCAATCCCTTTTAGAATAGTCCAACTGTGCGGGATCGCGAGTCTGTCGAGATGCTCGTGAAAAGCGAGGTTATTGCCGAAGGTCTCATCTTGATCGCCACATACCATGCGAATGTACGAGCTCTCGATAATCGCCTTTGCGTTGCTCTCGGCAATTTTTCTTGGACTAACACTTTTGAAATACTCTTGATCGCCTCCATAGACTCGTTGTAGAAGTTCAGCAGCGCGTTGCCTTCCTGCACGCGGTGTCTGAATCAATTCACCTTGCAGTGGTCCGCCACCCATAATGGAAACAGATCGAAAAAGATCGAAGAACTTGAAGCCGAGTCTAGCTGCCCCGTAGCCTCCCATGCTGTAGCCATCGAGCACTCTACCTTCACGTGTTGCGATAGTTCGATACGTCGCGTCGATGTGAGGCACAAGTTCCTTGACGATAACCGTTTCCAGCGGTGCCGATCCATCCTTCCAATCGACATACATCCCTTCGACCAGGCCATTGACGAAAACGATAAAACATGGCGGTGTCTTTCCAGCTTCGATCGCAGCGTCGAAATGAGCCGCGACCTTTGGTATGCCTGCTAGCCCGCCTCCGGAACCATGAAGCCAATAAACGACGGGAAACCGCTTTTCGGCGTCCTGCCCATGAGCTTTAGGAGTGTAGAGATGGTAACTGACCTTTGAGTTTGCTGCGGCGCTGTCAAATGTGTGATAAGTGACGCGAGGACTTTCTACCTGCGGAGTCATCCATCTTGGGTTCTGTTTTGATTGTGCTTCTGGCTCGTAATCCTGTGCAAACGCCATCCCCAAAAATTCCATAGCCAGTAGTGGAAAGATCGTGAGAATTAAGGGGATGAAAAGCTTAGTAATCGTCATGGTATTTTCTCTCAGTGTTGTTGTTTAAAGAACTTCCAGTAATCTTCTGGGGCTAAGATATCGCAGCTCTTAACGTTAGCGACAGTCTCCTTGAAACTCAATTGACATTATGGCAACTCCATGGATTCAGCCGATCCATTATGGCTCGGGGCAACATTCCTCATGCTATTTCTGATTCCAGGCGGAGCCTTTTGGATGCTAGACGCTTCGCTATTTCGAACGCGAGGAACCCTTATTTTTGCGAGGCAGCTGGTCTGCTGTTCGCATCGTTTCGGAAAAAATTCATGCGTATCTCTGATGACTTGTTCGACAACTGCTTCGTCGGCTCCTTTGTCCCAGCGGCCGTCTCCTTCGCCGACGTAGAAACCATGGCCATAACCGGGGTACTCGCGATACTCTACGCGTACACCAGCTTCTAACATCAACGGCAAAAAGAGGGACTTATTGAGCATGCCGGTCGCCGTGCAAGATCCTCGCTGGTGCTCGAATGTACCTTAGTTTTTCTTTCGTCTTCTTCTGCAATTCAGTGGTAGCGTACTTCTCGGGATCGGCCATCATTTCTAAACGAGGACTATAGTCGCCTGTGGTCAACATACCTGTGTAAAGTACTGTCGCTGGTTCGCTTGCGACAATCGCGCACACTTCGGGAGCGCCGCCAAGTTCCAGCGCAATACTGCCACCGCCGCTTCCCCCTCAGAGTGCGATTCTTTGCGCATCGACCGTAGGGTGCTTAGCGGTTTGTATGAGGATCTCACGGACATCTTCTATGGGACCACGTGATTGTACATCTTGCTCGTAGGTGCGAAACGTGGCCTTCACCACCGCATAGCCTTTCGAAAGAAAGTGAGCGATAACTGGATTGTCCGTCAAGTGTTGGCGCAAGCTTTCATCCAAAAATTGTAACAAGCCGCAATCGCTAAACACGATAGCAGGATGCAACCCTCAGTAGAGGGCTCGCGCCACCAAACTTGCAGTTTTCTGCCATCGGCTCCAAGTGTATCTATGGACGGTACTGGGCATTCGGACTCGGAGACTATGAGCGGTTTGACAGGCCAATGAAACACAGGTGTTGCCCCATCCCCCGCATGCCGGCGTCGCGACTAGAACTGGTACTTTGCTCAGCCCGTGACGCTGGCGTGACCGAAGATTTCTTATAATAGGCCTCCGCCTCCTCCAGTGTTACCAATCCGTCGCGATTGAAGTCGGCAGGCTTTAAAAAAAACCAACTG
>JBILTA010000044.1:0-15637 GCA_044371785.1 Pirellulaceae bacterium
CCGGAGCTGCTCGCAAACCCGTTGGTATCGGTCATCGACTCACCCCAGGCCTTTCGTACATTGGTACAGGTTCCATGGGTGAGTTGAAAACCAAAGCCACTAAAGATGGCTTCGATTGTTTGGTATTCTTCGATGTACAAGTCGAACAGAATAAACGCACCGGTCGCGTTACCAATGATACCCGCGTGCAGATTGTTAGTTTGAAGACTGGGAAGATTATTGCCAGCAGCAAAAAGCTAAATAACATCGAAGTTGCCAAACGTATGGAAGATGGCCAGGGCGATGGAATCGACTCTGCTCTTCAGGTTATCTTCAGCAAAGTAGATGAATTGCTGATCCTTTCAACGATGCCAAGCTTGAAGCCAGAGATTGCTCAAAAGAGAATCAGCGATTTGGTCAACAGCAAACAAGTTCCAACACTTAAGGCTCTCGGTGAAGTTTGTTTGTTTCACCATCTAAAGCTTATCAACGATGAAGAAAAAACATCGGCTTACGAGTTGCTTTTAGAAGGTGCAGACGGCAACAGCTTGGGAACCGGTAGCGTTGAAGATAAACGCGCCGTTCTGGATAAACTAATGCCAAAACAATAGTCCACTCAATGACGGATTAGTAAACTCATCCGTTGCCATATCCGCGCGATTTGGCAACGGATATTTTTTTATGGAGATTGCTCATGCCAAAGAGTATCGATTCTTTACTAGCCACCGGAACGCGTCTCTATCTCGATTCCATTGATCCCAAGTTAGTAGAAGAGAATATTCAGTGGGGAGCGGTTGGAGCGACTTCCAATCCCATCATTGTCTCCAATCTCATCGGTACGGGGCGGTTCGATCAGGAGTTGCAAAAACTCGCGCAACAAGGCCTTTCTGATGACGAAATTGCCTGGCAACTCACGGATCAACTCGTCTCTTCAGCACAGCGTCAATTCGATGAGATCTGGCAAAAAAGTGAAGGAGATAAAGGCTGGGTAAGCTTTGAGCTGGATCCGTTGCTGGAAGATTTTGAAAACAGCCTCTCGATTCCCGCGCGAGTTTCCCGTTATGTCACCTTGGGACTCAAGTGGTCCAAAGGTCATCGCAATCGCATGATCAAGGTTCCCGCCACGGAGGCTGGCTTGCTCGCACTGGAAGAACTCGCTGCGCATGGGGTGACACTTAACGTCACACTGATTTTTACTGAACGCCAATATGTCGCCGCACGTGATGCAATTTGGAGGGGCGCTCAAAGAAGCGGCAAATTGGATACATTCAAAAGTGTGTATTCAATTTTTGTTTCTCGCGTTGATCAGTATTGCAGTAAAGAACTTCCTCAATTGCCAGCACCTTTGTTGGGACAGGTTGGAATTCTTAATGCCAAACGATTATGGCAACTTAATCAAGAGTTTTGGAAATCGCAGCCGATGAAATTGAAGCAAGAGATTATTTTTGCGAGCACAGGAACTAAAGATCCCAGCGATGTTCCTTGGAAATATGTCTCTGCTTTAGCTGGCAGTGATATTCAAACCAATCCGCCTGAAACGAATCAGGCAATCGCGGCTGCGGATGTAGCGTTTAAGGCAGCATTGTTCGAACCTACGACGGCAGGCTTGATGGAATCGATGTTGGTGCAAGTGGATTCCCAGAGACTTGAAGCAACGTTGATGAAAGAAGGAGTGAGCAAATTTGTTGAACCTCAGAAGAAGCTCATCAAACTGATCGGAACAAAAAGGTAAATGTTCCCCTTAAACGTCGGCAATTGCGACTTGAGCGGGACGATATAAGCGAATGTCCCACTCAAGGGTATTGGGGAGGATTTCAACGGGGGTTTTCTCTTCTAGTTCCGCGATGATCGTGCTCCCTTTGGGAGCGGTGGAACAGAAGCGTTGAAGCAATTGTTGCATCTCTGCTGACTTATCCCGCCACAATGAATAGGGGGGGCAGAAATAGACCAGCCAAGGGCTCATTGTTGGGGCTTGTTGCAATTGCTGAATGATGTGATCGGCCAACAGGAAACTGTCACCGCAGCGAATGTTCGCTTGCGCCTCAAAGCCCAATTGTTTGGCAGACAAGCGAATGTCGGCAGCCGCTTTGGGATCGAGTTCGAGCAGCCAAGCCTCTGTTGCTCCACGGCTTAGGGATTCGAATCCGAGAACACCTGTGCCTGCAAACAAATCGATGGCGATACCACCCTGAAACATTCCGCCAAGACGACTAAAGAGGGCTTCGCGGGTGCGATCTTTCATGGGACGGGTCACGGGATCGCCACGGTAAACGAGCGTCCGGCCTCGATGCGTGCCAGCGATGATCCGCAATTTGGCAGCCCTTTGTGGGTCGGCACCTCCGCGATTAGGGTGGTGTTTACCGGCCTTTTGGGATGATTGAGAGGAGCGTTTACCCCGTTGATTTGCCATATTGCGAATAAAGCGACTTTAAAAAAGTGAGGATTCTGCGTAGTCCGGCTCGGAAGTTGTAGGAACCCTCGTCAGCCATGGGTCGTAGGATGTAGAATGGTAAGGTTTCGAACTGAATATTTGAACCGTCTTTCACTGCTATTTTTAAAAGATCCCGCAGAATGATGCGCCAGACTCGTTTCCGTGTATTCAACAACGCCCCAAACTTCACGGTCCCAGGATTGCATAAATCCCCGACGATGTTTTTTGGGCCAGGCCTCGCTGGCCGCAAATTACAATCCAATAGAGTGATCGGATTTCTGGTTGCTCTGATGTTGGGTTGGGTATCCACTGGAGTGGCGCAAGAGACGTCACCACCCGCGGGAGCTCCGGTCAATGGAAGTGCAGATGGCAAAGGATCCGAATCTGGCGACCTAGAATCTGCCAAAAAAGCGATGCGCGAGCATCTCAAGAAGGTCGCGACCGCAATTACCCTCTATCGACTCAGCGAAGATGCTGCAAAAGACAAATCGCTTCAGGAGGAGTATCAGCAGCTGCTGATCGACGGCCGACCGCTTGCCTTGAATTTGCAACACCAATTGGTGCTAGACGCTCGCAAGTCCACTGGTCAAGAACAAGCAGAGAAGACCAAGTTCATTTACGATCTGTTCTGGCAAAACTCTGAGCTTGATCGCTATGAATACAATTGGGAACTGGCTCAATATCTGATCGATGTTGGTTATGAAGATAGCAAGCAAGAAATTTATGCGGTGATAGGCCGAAATGCGTTGGTGCAGAATAACTACGAATTGGCCCGTAAATACTATGAAAAAGCGGTAACTTTGCAGGTGTTTCCGGAAGCGGAACAAAAAGTTGGCATCGTATTGCCCGACGCAACAAAGAAGTGGCCGATTGAAGAGGCCGCTCGAAAACAAGATGCAGAGAAGGGCGATTTACCTCGAGTTGTTTTTGAAACAACCAAAGGAAAGTTCGTCATAGAATTATTTGAAGATGAAGCTCCGAACACGGTTGGCAACTTCATTCATCTTGTTGAAAAAGGATTTTATGACGACTTACTTTTTCATCGTGTCGAAAAACACTTAGTGGTACAAACCGGCTGTCCAAATGCCGATGGAACCGGTGGGCCTGGCTATTCGATTCAGGGTGAAAACGGGCGTGTCAACAGCCGCAACCATTTCCGTGGCTCAGTGGGTATGGCTCTGTCGGGAGACGATGCTGCCTCAGGTGGCTCTCAGTTTTACGTCTGTTTGGGACCTTTAAATTTTCTCGATGGCCGTTTCACTGTGTTCGGTCGAATCGTGGAAGGCATGGACACCATCGAACATCTCAATCGTGTTAATTTATCGGAAAAAGAGGAAGAAGGTGAGCGAAAGTTGGTACCCGACCAAATCCTGAACGCTAAGGTTTTGCGGAAACGTAACCATGAATATGTGCCAGTGTATTCCACTCCTCCCAAGAAAGAGGATGAGTAAGCTGACCAAAACATCTGTTTTAGGATGGTTTGGCTTGTTCCGCAGCAGGAAAGAGTTATACTACAAAGTCTCCCTTTGATGGGGGTGGTTTGTCGGGTGGGGCGGACACTTGACGATTGCGGCAGCTAGCAAGGCTAGGCTGTGAAAATCACCTTGTTCGAATCAATTGGTGGAGCTAGGAGATCTCTCTATGATTTTGTTGATACTGCGGGTCTTGTTTATCGCTGTGTCGGCAGGGGTAGCAACTATCTTTGTCGGCGCGAGCAAGCAGGGACCATCGTGGCTTCCATATTTGATTTTCAGTTGCGTTATCGTGCTCGCACTGGGCGTGATTACCGTCGATATTTTTACGCCCAAGAAACGCATTGAAGTCATTTCTGCCGTTTACTTTGGTTTGCTCATTGGCTTCTTGATGACCTATTTGGTGTCGATTGCTTTAACCCCACTACTCGAAGCATCAGCCTTGGCTGGCCCGGTGCAAATGTTGGTTGGGGTTGTACTCTGTTACGGTTGCATAAGCTTGCTTTTGCAAACGAAAGACGACTTCAGGTTTATCATCCCTTACGTCGAGTTTGCTAGAGAACTTAAGGGCTTTCGTCCGTTGGTGCTTGATACGAGCAGCATCATTGATGGTCGCATCGCAGATTTGGTTGAGACCAATGTGCTCGATGGCCAATTGATAATGCCTCGCTTTGTGATTGCCGAATTGCAGGCTATTGCAGATTCTAGCGATCGCTTGCGGCGAGCTCGTGGACGCCGCGGCTTGGATATCATGAATCGTCTTCGAAGTAACGAAAAAGTGGATGTTCAGATTTTCGATCGTGAGCTGCCAGAGTTCGCTGGGCAACCGGTCGACATGAAGTTGGTACTGCTTGCCAAGCATCTCGAAGGTAAAGTGATTACGGGCGATTTTAATTTGAATAAGGTTGCCAAAATCCACAACGTCCCCGTGGTGAATCTCAACGAAATTGCCCATACATTGCGACCCCAATATCTGCCGGGCGAAGTATTTCAGTTGCGAGTGGTCAAGAATGGTGAATTACCCGAACAGGGTGTTGGCTATCTGGATGATGGCACGATGGTTGTGGTTGAGGGGGGACGCGAACGCGTTGGCACTTCTGTTTCCGTGGTCGTTACCACGACCCACCAGACGCAGGCGGGCCGTATGATCTTTACGAAACTAGAAGAAATGGTTCGTTCATAGTGTTTTGACCCGCCTATCGAAGCCTTTTTTTTGCTCTTTCCCTCCCCTGGCTACTGGGTTGAAACCCTACTTTCTGATAGCCTTTCGGCTAGTGGAAATGAGGCAATTAGCGGTATAGGTGCCGTCCTGTTGCCTCTTAAAAATGCCTACACTGAACCCAAATGGATTTCGGTGTCCGGGCATTTGAAATTTGTCCATCAGGACAGCAACCATTTCTGGGGAATACAGACGAGCGATGGCAACTCCGCGAGTTTTGATCTTACGTGCTCCTGGTACTAATTGTGATCTTGAAACCGAAGTCGCCTTCCAACAGGCGGGCGCAGCTCCAACTCGTCTACACGTAAATCGGTTGTTGGAAAACCCGCACCTGGCTAAGGAGTTTCAGATTCTCTGTTTTCCAGGAGGGTTTAGTTACGGGGACGATATCGCAGCCGGCCGAATTTTGGCGGTTCAAATCAAGGCGCACCTCAGCGGAATGCTAAACGATTTTCGCACAGCGGATAAGCTCGTTCTTGGCATATGTAACGGCTTTCAGATCATGATGCGGCTTGGCATTTTCTTCGATGAGTCGGAACAGAACTCGCCACCAGCCACACTGACGCTTAATGCACAAGGACGATTCGAAGATCGTTGGATTCATATGCGTCGGACCAGCGATCGATGCGTATTTTTGAAAGACATAGACCAAGTGCATTTGCCAATGGCCCATGCCGAAGGCCGATTCGCCGTCCGAGACCAAGCTGCCTTGGATCGCTTAGAAGCCAATGGACAACTGGTGTTGCGATATTGTCGCCCCGATGGTTCCGGTGCCCATGAGCCGTTGGAATTTCCAGACAATCCCAACGGTGCGACCAGCAATGTCGCTGGAATTTGCGATTCCTCCGGGCGGATTTTTGGCCTTATGCCACATCCGGAGCGATATCTGTCCCCGACCAACCACCCCAACTGGACGCGGTGGACTGAACTTCCGGAAAAAGGGGCTGGGGTAAAGTTCTTTGAAAATGCCGTTGATTACTTTAAGTAGGATAGTCCTCAAATTGGTGGTTTTTTGTGAAGAGTCTTAATCTTTTCTTAATACAAGATGACTACCAGACTTAACGATACAGTCGCGACAATAGCGGCAAATAGGCACGAAAGCGCTATTCAAACCAATCACAAGGAAATGCGGCAGATGCGTACTGGAATTCGTTTTGCAAATTTGAAGTGGCAAGCCATCTTGGGCTCCGCTTGTTTGGCACTTTGGGTCGGTTGTGATAATGCCGCCCCCAAGCCTAACGACTCAGGTTCTGGCAATGCTCCGGCAAATGCAACTCCTGTTCGCGTCGACGGCTCTAGCACGGTGTACCCTGTGACAGAAGCGGTTGCCGAAGAGTTCAAGACCAGCACAGGCATGGACGTAACGGTCGGATTAAGCGGCACGGGCGGTGGTTTCAAGAAGTTCATGCGAAGCGAAACGGATATTTCCAACGCCTCGCGTCCTATCTCGAAAGACGAGATGGAACAAGCCAAAGCAGCAGGCATAGAGTATCTTGAATTGCCTATTTGCTTCGATGCTTTGACTGTTGTCGTTCATCCATCCAATACGTTTGTCGAGTCGATGACGGTGGCTGAGCTTAAGAAGCTATGGGAACCCGAAGCTCAAGGTACGATCACTACCTGGAATCAAATTCGCCCTGAGTGGCCAAACGAAAAGATTACGCTTTTCGGTGCGGGCTCTGACTCCGGGACCTTTGATTATTTCACCGAAGCGATCTGCGGAAAAGCGAAAGCCTCCCGTGGTGATTACAACGCCAGTGAAGATGACAACACCCTCGTGCAAGGTGTTCAAGGAAGTAAGTTTGCCTTGGGATATTTGCCTTACTCTTACTATGCCGAGAACAAGGATAAGCTGAAAGCGGTTGCGATCGATTGGGAAAAAGATGAGCTTCCAGCGGTTGGCCCCAGTGAAGAGACCGTGATGAACGGCACCTACAATCCTTTGTCACGACCTTTGTTCATTTACGTCAATAAGAAATCCGTCGAGAGTCGAGACGAGGTGAAGAAATTCGTAGCTTTCTATTTGGATCAAGTCGATGAACTATCCAAAGAGGTCAACTGCGTTCCGCTACCTGCATCCGCTTATGACATCGCTAAGAAACGTTTCGAAGAAATGAAGGTTGGAACCGTGTTTGGCGGTACGCCAGAAGTTGGTTTGACCATCGATGAATTGCTGAGCCGAGAAACGAAGCAATAGTTTTTCGTGCGTATCTTTCGGCGACTTAGGAACTCATGATGAATGCCAATCTCAACGAGCTTCGGGCGAAGATCAGCGAGCATCGCGCTAGAAAGAGCGGGCGTACATGGTTGCATGTGCGCGAAGGCATTATCGAACTTGGGTTGTTAGCTGCGGCGTTGTCGTCGATCGCAATTACATTGGGCATTGTGTTTATCTTGTGCTGGGAATCAGTGGGATTTTTCAGAGAAGTCTCACTGATTCAGTTTTTCACCGATACGCAATGGACGCCCTTGTTTGAGCCGCCGCATTACGGCATTTTGCCGCTTCTTTCCGGAACGTTGATGACCACGTTCGTGGCGCTCTGCGTCGCTTTACCTCTGGGGACCATCTCGGCAATCTATCTGAGTGAGTTCGCTTCATCATGGGTTCGTGAAATCGTCAAACCTATGCTGGAGTTACTCAGTGCCGTTCCGACCGTGGTATACGGTTACTTTGCCCTGTATCTAGTGGCCCCTTTGATGCAAACCTTTATTCCAGACCTTCCTTCCAGTTGTATGCTGACGGCTGGTGTGGTGATGGGAATCATGATTATTCCGTACGTCTCCTCTTTAAGTGAAGATGCGATGCGAGCGGTTCCCATGTTGTTGCGCGAAGGTGCCTACGCTCTGGGAGCTAACCGAATTCGCACTGCTTTAACCGTTGTGTTCCCAGCTGCTACTTCGGGCATTGGAGCCGCCTATATCTTGGGATTGTCGCGTGCAATTGGCGAAACAATGATTGTTGCTATCGCTGGTGGCATGCAACCCAAGCTTTCGCTAGATCCACGCGATCCCGCGATGACTGTCACCGCCTACATCGTGCAAGTTAGCCAAGGTGACTTGCCTCACGGCAGTATCGGATATAAGACCATTTTTGCCGCCGGTTTAACGCTTTTTGTGATGACCCTGATCTTCAACTTGATCGGGCATTATCTGAAGAAACGCTATCGAGAAGCGTATTGAGATTGAAACCATGAAGGACGTCAATAAGCTAATTCGCTGGCAAAAGTTTCAGGATCGCTTTTTTGCGGTCTTGGGGTTTTTGTGCACCCTCATTGGTTTAGTGGTGCTCAGTATTTTGATCATCGACCTTTTCCGCGACGGCTGGAGCAGGCTTGATTATCAGTTCTTGACGTCCTTTCCATCCCGCAGAGCGGGTAACGCCGGTATCTTGGTTGCGTGGCTTGGCTCGATCCTCGTGGCCATCGTCACTGCATTTACTGCCGTCCCGCTGGGAATCGCGGCCGCAATCTACCTGGAAGAGTATGCTCGAAAAAATTGGTTGACTAGCTTTGTCGAGATCAATATCACCAACCTGGCTGGTGTTCCTTCCATTATCTATGGCTTGATGTCGCTAGGGCTATTCGTTTACTTGCTCGGCTTGGGACGAAACGTCTTTGTAGGTGGCTTGACGCTTGGCTTTTTGATTTTGCCAATCATCATCGTCGCCACACGCGAAGCTATCCGATCTGTCCCCAACGGGATTCGTGAAGCCGCTTACGCCTTAGGTGCGACGAAATGGCAAGTCATTTGGCATCACCTCTTACCTTGTTCGGTCAATGGGATCGCGACAGGTACCATTATTGCTCTCTCTCGTGCGCTCGGTGAATCCGCTCCATTGATCGTCGTCGGAGCTGTGGTTTTCAATACCGTCCTGCCACCAAGTCCAGTGCAATCAACTTTCCCTTTCGTGAATTTTGGTTGGTTGGATAGCAGTTTTTCTGTCCTACCGATCCAGGTTTTTAATTGGGTTTCTCGCCCGCAAGAAGCCTTTCATCAGAACGCAGCAGCAGCCAGTATTGTGCTGATCTTCATCACACTGACTCTTAACGGCATGGCGATGTTTATCCGCTATCGATTCCGAAAGAAAGTTCAATGGTAAATGCAACACCGACACTGAAGGCTGAAGTGCGAAAGTTGCGGGTCTTCTATGGAGAGAACGAAGCGATTAAAGGTGTTGATATGCCGATTTATGCCAATCGGATCACCGCTTTGATCGGCCCATCGGGCTGTGGGAAAACCACTTTGCTCCGTTGCTTCAATCGAATGCACGATTTTCAGAAAAGTGTGCGCTACGAAGGTGACATCGTCCTCTTTCCGAGTGAACAAAATTTGCTCTCTCGAGATGTCGATCCGATGGAAGTTCGACTATTAACGGGAATGGTGTTTCAGAAGCCGAACCCATTTCCAAAATCCATCTTTGAAAACGTCGCCTTTGGACTCCGGCTGCGCGGCATGTCCAACCGCAAAGAACTGGCCGATCGGGTTGAAATGGCACTGATAGGGAGTGCTTTATGGGACGATGTCAAAGATCGACTCAATCGACCTGCCACCGAATTGTCCGGCGGACAACAGCAGCGGCTTTGTATCGCCCGTGCCCTAGCGACAGAACCTGAAGTATTGTTGCTTGACGAACCAACCTCAGCGATGGATCCCATCTCTACATCGCGAATTGAGGATGTTATTTTTGAACTCAAAGATCGCATGACCATTGTCATAGTGACCCACAATATGCAACAAGCCGCGCGAATCTCAGACTACACCGCTTTTATGTATAAGGGTCAGTTGATCGAGTTTCGATCCACTGACGAGATGTTTCAGAGACCCACCGAAGAGTTAACCAAAAGCTACCTCGGTGGAAGCTTCGGCTAAAATGTGTTCGTAAACGTAGGTCAGCCTCTCCGAGGCTGACGACGTCTTTATTTTAAAGATCTTCTTGGGGCGCATTCAGGGAGCAGAGCCTTTTCCCGGTTCTCTAGCCTCCGCTGCACACCGGCTACGGAGTAAACGACAAAAAGCGTCCCGCGGAATACAACTGCGGCAAAACGAGATCAACGGATAACAGCATGACCTACGCTGCTTTGTGCAGTCGTAAAGTAACACACAACAAATCCTCAATCTTGCCCACCACGGTGGCTTCAATTTTGCTGCGATACGGATTGGCGGCCTCTGGATACTTGCCAGTCAATTCGATCAAGTCGTCTGTGACATTCACCATCCAGTCATATTCGAATCCGTAGGCTGAAAAACGAACTTGTAATTCGTTGCCAGCAAACCTCATTTCTAACTGATGGACCTGGTCAGGGTACTCGCGCATCATACTCCCAACAAACGAACACAATCGGGTCTTTGCTTCTACCGCGCCTAATTGATGAGGAATCAACTTTTGAATCTGGCCCATGTTTTAGCTCTCCCTTGATTGGATCAACCTATCCTGAGCGATGCTAGCATTATCTTTTCAGGTTGGCCTAGGGTGGTTCCCCGGCAATACCAGCGTCGTTCTCTCGCTCTTCTCATCGACGTTTTTGGTAAGTACCAATCACGTCAATCCGCTAAAAGGCTTATACTCAAGTGCGATTGAGAGATCCATATCGAAATCGATGCCATGGCTTGACTTGTCAGTGCTTGGCTTGTTAGGGCTTGGAATCAATTGCAGGGTGATATTGCTTTCAAACACCCACTGCGACTAAAACTAGAGCTAGAGAATTACTCGTTTGACCAGCGATCAAGGAACGGTCGTTAGCTTACTTTGCCATAGGCATGGATTCGCCATGAGGTTGCGTTTTTTTTCGCATCAATCAGAAACAGAACAGTGGCTCCGAAGGTCTCCATGGGCTCTGAGGGTCGTTTACGGTTTGTGCCTGTTCGTGGTGTTGGTTAATGGGGCGTCTGCCCAGGAAGTTGCTCCCGCTACGCGTCCAACACGTGAAGAATTGCAAAGTCGTTATGAGAATGCGGCCAAACTCTATGGAGAGCGGAAATGGCACACGGCGGCAGAAGAGTTTCGCTGGCTTAGCTCGCAGTCACCTGACTCGCTGCTAGGGTCCTATGCCACGGTCTACGAGGCAGAGTGTTTGGCTGAAGATGGTGAAAGTGAGCGAGCATTATCGTTGCTTTCCAATTGGCTGGGTACCGTAGCGGAGAAAATTGGATCAGAAGTGCAGGGGGGAGGAGGCGAGCCCTCAGCCGAACGTTTGCTCGCCGACCGAGCGCGTTTGCGATTAGCGGACTTGGCTCAAAGGCTTGGTAATGTAGAGCTATCGATTTCAAACTACAAAATCCTAGCACAGGCCGCTGCATTGCCTGACTCCAAGGCTAGGGCCTTATTGGCTCTAGGGCGTTTTTATCAGTCCAAGGGAGATGTCCTTCAAGCAAACGATTTTTATTCACAGGTTCTCCAGCAGCCGGAGCTCTCTGCCTTTCATGATGCAGCTCGATTAGGCACACTTGCTCTGCAATTATCAGGTGAGGGGAGTGAGGCCGCGATTCAAGGTTTGAGGCAGTTTGCCGAAGAGGAGCCCTCCAGTGCAGTCTCCTCGCCAGCCGCTTTACAGCTAGCCCAGTTTTATTACTCAAAGGGTCAGTTTGAATCAGCAGTAGCGATGTACGAGCGGGTTATTGCGTTATCGAGCGAGGCAGCCATGCTGCCTTATGCCTACATGGGGATTTCTAATTCGCTTTATCAGCTAGGGCGCAAAGACGAAGCAAGGCAAAAGCTTTTGCAATATCTCGATCAGTTTCCCACGGATCCGAATTGGACACAGCAAGCGTATCAATTCATTCGTTGGCAACTCGCGGCTGGCGACGCGGAGGGAGCCCTGCAATGGCTCGAACGATTGCATGATATAGGGTTTGCTACCAACGAAGAGGAAGTTGTGTGGTTGAAAACGAAGTCTTTGTGGGGGCGAGTGAGTCGTCAGTTCAAGCCTGCTATTGATGCCCTGCGTTGCGCGATTCTATTGAGTGCTGAAGGTGAAAAGTTCGAATTGCAAAAAGAACTGCTGGCAGTGCTAATTGAAAGTGGCGAAGTGGCGACTGTTGATACGGAATTGCTGGGCTGGATCAGCGAATATAAGCAAGGCGGATCGCGGGATTCGTTGATGTTTTTCGAAGTAAAGCGTCTGGAGTTACTCGCTCAGCGACGGGATTGGGCAACAGCTGGCCCGTTAGTTGCAGCTTGGTTGAAGGAAAATATTGATCATCCTCAAAAGCCAGACGTTATGTTGGTACGTGCTCAGTGTGAGATCGGTACATCGCACATTGAAGAGGCCCGTGTCACACTGAACGATGAGGTATTCAAGTCAGCAACGACGGCTGACCGACTAAGAGCACAGGCGATGTGGTTAATTGGGGAGACGTATTTTTTGCAAAAAGAGTATGTTGCCGCCGTAAGTGCTTACTCCAATGTTGTTCAGGGTTTTCAGGACGCAAAATGGAAGGCGCTTGCCATGTTGCAGGCGGGGAAATGCTATGAAATTGTAGGGCAGACCCAAGATGCCATTCAGCTTTACGAAGAAGCGTTGAAGTTATCGCCTGCTGAGTCTGTGAAAAAGCAAATTGAAGGAAGGTTAGGGGAAGCGAGACAAACTCGCACATCGTCCTTGACACCTGCAAATAAAAACACTATTCCGTCACGATAGCAAGCCGTTTTACGAACTAGATCAAACCAGGGCAGGATGCCGATGATTCGTTATTCAGGTACAACTTGGCTAATCGCGTTGATCTTGATGGGTGCCAGCACCTCTCTTGTTGAAGCTCAGTCTCGGCCACAGATCCAACCGTTCAATACGCTGGGAGGGAGTGAGCTTCCAGCTGCTCCGCCGGTTGTGAATCAAAATAATGAGCCGCTTCGAATCGCGTCGCTCAATAACAATGGTGCGCCTATGGAACCGGCCGCTGAAACGCCGGCTGAGGCGGCAAGCGAAGCCATACCAATGCGAAGTTTGCTTCAGATATTTCATGACGGCGGCATACTAATGTATCCGATTGCGGGCTGTTCCTTTGTGCTTTTTGCTTTTGCTTTGGAAAGGGCCCTTTATCTGCGTCGCGGTCGTGTGATTCCACGGCCGTTTGTGAAACGTGCAATGGAAGTTTTGGAGCAGCAACAGATCGATCGCGAGGAAGCTCTCGCATTATGTGAGGAAAATGGCAGTCCTATTGCTGAATTGTTTTCCTCAGCGATCAAAAAATGGGGGCGGCCTTGTGTTGAAGTCGAGCAGGCCGTTCTAGATTGTGGCGAACGCATCAGCACTTCTTTGAGACGCTACCTCCGAGTGATGAATGCGATTAGTAATGTGAGTCCTTTGCTGGGCTTGCTGGGTACAGTGCTCGGGATGATTGAAGCGTTTAATGCGATTGCATCTGCTGATGCTATGGGGCGACCCGAATTGTTGGCAAGTGGTATCAGTCAGGCGCTTTTGACGACTGCAGCTGGCTTGGCAGTTGCCATTCCAGCTTACCTGATCTATATGTTCTTCTTAGGACGCGTGGACCGATTGATTATTGAAATGGATCAGTTGTCGCAGCAAGTGGTCGATTACATTTCTGCAGAGGGACTGCAGGAAGCAGGTAAAGCTCGTCGCAGCAGGGCGAAAGCGGCCTAAGCAACTTGATTTCGCAGTACTTCGGCGTCAGGCAGCAAGGGAAGGAACCCGCATATGCCTTTAAAAACGACTCAGGATGAGTTACCAGCCATCAATTTGACACCCATGATCGACGTGGTGTTCCTGTTGATTATCTTTTTTATGGTTGGTAGTAACTTCAATCAATCCGAAGGACGGATCGAGCTGGAAGTGCCGAAGGTTAGCGGGGTAAATACGCTAGTTGCACCGCCTCAAAGTAAAGTGATTCAGGTCACCAAAGATGGAGCTGTGGCTCTTGATGGGACAAGTGTATCCCTGAATGATTTGAGGCAGCAACTCGATTTTGTCCGCCGACAATACCCTGACGCATCCGTCGTTGTCCGAGCCGATGCAAAATCCGACTATGAACGAGTGGCGGAAGTCCTCGGTATTTGTAGCGATGCAAAGGTGAAGATAAATTTGAGCTTTCGCCCGGGCAATGTAGTGAGGTAAACGGGAATGAGCGGCTGGTATTCGGCAGCCATTCAGTTCTTCCAACGACTTTGGTCGGGCTATAATGCCGATCGAACCTGGGCTCTCTTGCTGGCTGGGGCTGCTGCATTTACGGCGGTTGCCCTTATCGCTTTATCGCGGACCAAATGGGGACGAGCCAAGCCGCTGGTTAAGTGCGTGGTAATCTCTGTGGTCGCGCATGTTTGGTTATTGATGTATGCCTATGGCACCAAGTTAACCGGACCAGGTAATCCAAACGGTTCTTTAAATGCTCCCGAACGTCTATTCATGCTCGTCGATGACGCGCAGGGCCAAGAAGAAGAGTCGACTGATTCGGCATCGCTCGAACATGACGAATCTTTGTCACCATCGCTAGCGGAGCAGCTTGATGCGGTTGAACCGGTCGCTGCAGCCCCTGCTCTCGATACAAGCTTGCCCCCTATTCCTTTGGATGCAGCCCCCTTGGCGGATTTCGCAGGGATGGCGGCCGATGCGATGCAAACGATTCCACCTGTGGTGGTTCCCGAGCCGAGTTTACCGATTGAAATGACCGCACCGGTGACTGCGATGGCTGTCGCCTCGACGGCACTCCCCTCGATTGATCAACTTGTACCTAGCAAACGTATCTTTGATGATCGCGAAGTGCCACAAGAATACTTATTGCGGAATAATCCGAATCGTTTGATGTATGCCCAGCCCTTTGGGGCTAGCCAAGCATCCGAAGAAGCCGTTGCGCGTGGATTACGTTGGCTAGCAGGTTCACAATTGCCAGATGGGTCTTGGAATGCTCAAGCCACTGGAGCGGGGCGCGAAAATCGAGTGGTTGGGAGTACGGTTTATCAAGGTATTGGACGTAATGCGGATACAGGCTTAACGGGTTTGGCACTGCTGGCTTTTTTGAGTGCTGGTCATACGCACGCTCAAGGTGAATACTCGAATACCGTTCGCAAAGGGCTCGAGTATCTCGTTTCACAGCAACTACCTACTGGTGACCTCTCAGGTAGAAAACAGCAAAGCAACCAACCCGCTGATATCTTTGCCAGAATGTATTGTCACGGGATTGCCGCCTTTGCACTGAGTGAATGTTATGCGATGACAGGCGATCCAACCCTCTTTCAGCCTGTCTCGTTGGCCGCAAGCTTTACCATTAAATGTCAAGATCCAATAAGTGGTGGTTGGCGATACGTGCCACAAGATAAAGGAGATTTGAGTCAATTCGGTTGGCAAGCTCTAGCTCTGCGCAGCGCGCATCATGGTGGGCTTGAGATTCCAAATGTAACTTGGACCCATATGGATAGGTTTCTTGATTCCGTCTCCGGGGGCACACACGGCGGCCTAGGCAAATATCGTCCACAAGAATCTCCAACAACCACAATGACCGCTGAAAAATTAGCTTGCCATTTGTTGCTCGAAAAATCTCTTAGTATTGAAGCCGAGAATGAAGCGCGTCGTGACCTGTTGCAAC
>JBILTA010000444.1:0-5006 GCA_044371785.1 Pirellulaceae bacterium
TTCTTCCGCCGCAACGCCAGTGCGCACCTGCACCCATCGCCCGAAAGCAGCTCGCACTTGCTCGGTAGGAGATGTCGTTGATGGGGAATTGGGATCCAAGGGACTCTTCCGTGATATGATAGCAAAGCCTCTAAGGAGACTACTGCCGATCATTACGAACCGGCTCCTAGCCACCCATCATCCGGTGATCGGCCCACTTCCGCACTAAAATGAAGTCAGATATGGGATAGGTGAATAGTTTGCCCAATCTGTTTGATTTGGGGCTGCGTCCAGCCGTTGGCCCGGCTAATGGGTGGGGTGAGCAAATGCCGATATGTCCCCCTAACCTCTCGTCACGCCATCGGCAGTTCGCGAGAAGTGAGCCCGAGAGGTCTTATGGGCTGATCAAGTCAAAGCCACTGGAATCAAAGGATCGGTAAATGGACGACCAAGAAATTACCTGGGATGTTGTACAGCAATTGAATGATGACGAGTTATCAGACTTGCTGAAGGATGAAGCTGGTTTAGAGCTGAGTCTTGCTCAGGTATCAGCGATTCGTCAATTTATTAAGATCGCAGGCGATTTAGATTCGGCCCTGGAGTTGGTGAATTCCGTCAAGGAATTAAAGGACGCTGCTTGAATGACTAGGCAGTTTGTGCCGATCAGCTTTGATTTGTCCGCTTCAGCCAAAAAGTCGCCCAATGAATAGCAACCCAGTGAATAGCAACCCAATGAATAGCAACGCAGCGAATAGGAGACCGGCAAGTAGCAGCCCGGTGGAAACGCGTGTTGCGAATTGAGTTGGCTGGACAAGACTCGTCCGCAAGAGTTTAGGTCTGGAGACCGGTGACTTAGTCATCGGTCTCCAGGAACCGTTTGATTCAATGATCTATATCATCGCAAAACGAGAAATGGCGATTGTTTAGTCGATGATTCGAGCGAGGGCATCCAAAGCAGCTTTGGCTTCTTCAACGCCACCCAATTCGCTGGCCAACTTCTTCGCTTTGAGCAAAAGCTCTAGAGACAAGCCAACGGTTGGTTTACCAGCAGCCTTAGTGGCGGTAGCGGCTTTACCAGATCCTGGTGGACGACCTCGGCCGCGGCGCACACCACCTTTGTCATCGCGTTTCTTGGCCATCGACAATACGGTGCTAACGAACTGAGCGCTGACTTCCTCACCGTGGTCGGTTTTGAGTTTCTCGGCGATAGCTTTAGGCCCCATGCCCGGGTTCTTGCTTTTGTACTCTCGGATGACTTCGGACTTATTAATTCCTGAAGCGGCCGCTTTCTTAGCCATACTACGAATCCCTTTTAAGCAACGATTACAGAATAACGATTGCAGAATTGTGTGAGTGATTGCGGTCAACAACTCAGGGATTGACACACCCACGTTTAAACAATCACGACTTTAAGGGAATCGTAACATACGAAACACTAATGCACAGTGTTTTAGTGCTTATAAGATAGCTAAATATCACGATTATTAAGAAAAAGTTTGCTCATTCTAACATCACTCATAGCATTGGGATTGCATGTTTGGTGTAGTTCGGCTAGGGCCCCTATTCGGGCCGCTACATGCGGTCTACCACATTGATTCCCAGTAATTCAAGACCTCGCTTTATTGTGCGTCCAGTGAGTTGGCAAAGGCCTAGGCGGCTTAGTTTTAGCGCTTCTGTTTCTGCTTTCAGCACGGGGCATTGTTCGAAAAATGACGAGTAGCTCTTGGATACATCATACAGATAATCGGCTAATAAATTAGGCATATAGTCGTTGGTGACGTGCAATAAAACCTCTTCGAACTTCAGCAGCATTAAGGCCAATGTTCGTTCGGCTGTATGATCGAGGACAAAGTTGACGTCAGCCTGAACTGGGTCGCTCATTTGGATGCCAGCGTTGCGCAATATGCTGCAGGTTCGTGCGTAGCTGTATTGGATGTATGCGGAGGTGTGTCCATCCAGTCGCACCATTTTCTCTAAGTCGAATTCGTAGTCGCTGGTTCGATTGTGGACTAGGTCCGCATACTTAATTGCGCCTAAGCCTACGGTTTGGGCGACTTGAAGTTTCTCTTCTTTGGGGATGGGCAATGACTCAACTACTTGAAACGCTCGTTCGATTGCTTCATCTAGGAGAGGTTCGAGGCCTACAACGCTGCCGGAACGTGTTTTATAAGGCTTGCCATCTTTGCCTAAAACGGTACCGAAAGAAACGTGCTTTAATTCTATGTCGCGGTATCCGATTTGTTTTGCGGTCGCAAAAAGCTTGGAAAAATGCTCACCTTGGCGATGGTCGACGACATATAGGATTGCGTCAGGCTGAAAAACCTCGACACGATATTCGATGGTTGCCAAATCGGTGGTGGCATAAAGATAGGCCCCGTCTTGTTTGCGAATCAGCATGGGGACCTCAAAACCGTCCAGGAAGACGCATACAGCTCCTTCGCTGATCTTGGCCATACCATTGTCGAGCAATCGCTGGACGAGTGGTCCGAGTCGATCATGAAAATAGCTTTCGCCTAATTCCATATCGAATTGAATATCAAGTCGAGTATAGATATGGTGGATCGCTTCTAGGCAGAGTGGCAGGAATTGATTCCAGAGTGCTTTATTTTCTGCATCACCAGCATGCAATTTGGCAGTTTCTTGCAGCACTTTGGTTTCGAGCCCAGGATGTTGATCACAAGCTTGGCTCATTTGCGGTTGTTGTTTGCGGGCTTCGGTTGTTTCTTCGAGCTTTTTGAGTTTTTCCTGATGGGTCTTAAGTTCCTTTTGGGCATCTTCGATGCTTCTTTTGGCCTTTTTGTCTGTGGTCGCTAGTCCGCCGAGTTCGGCTTGGACTTTGGTCAGTTTTTCCGCTGATTTTTCGACGGCCACTTTGGCCTTAGGGAGTTCGTGCTCAGTGTTTTGCCATTCGATCAATTGATGAACGACTCGATACAGACGCGAAAGTTCGGGGACAGGGTCTGCTGCGAAGGCAGATTGATCCAAAAAGTGTTTATATCCATAAATGATCATTCCAAACTGAGTTCCCCAGTCGCCAAGGTGATTGTCGGTAATGACTTTATGGCCGAGGAATTTCAGGACTTTGGCGATGGAGTCACCGATGACGGTGGACCGAATATGTCCCACATGCATCGGTTTGGCGACATTCGGGGATGAATAATCGATAATGTAGGTACGCGGTTTGGCGACGTGGTTTACCGCCAAACGATCTGATTGGGCAACTTGATTCAGTGCTTTGGCAATCGTGCCGTTCTGAAGCCTAAGGTTGATGAAACCTCGCGGTGCAATTTCGGCAGGTTCGCAAAGGCCAGAGAGATCGGCGCGATTGACGATATCCTGTGCGATCTGCATCGGATCTTGGATACCCAACTGTTTGGTGAGGCCCATCGCCAAGTTGGCTTGATAATCACCAAATTGCGGATCGCGGACTGCGGTGACGCGTTGTGAGAGCGTGGTTCCATCGAGGCCCATTTGATTGAGAGCAGCCGCAAATCGTTCACGAACCAAATCCACCAACAACATCGCTGGTATTCCTAAAGCTCAAGTGGATACAAAAGGTCAAACCGAAACCAAAGAATCAACCTAAAAAACAAAAACAGGCTCGTGAAACAAGCCTGTCTGTTGAAATTTCAAAGCATTGATGATGCTTAGGAGTGTCGAGCCATCGTCGCTGAAGAAGCTTGGACGATTTCGCTGACATCGACCAGTTTGCCATCGGCCCACAGGTTTTCAAGATTGTAAAAACTACGTGTCTCTTCGTCGAACAGGTGGATGACGATACTGCCGTAATCCATGACGACCCAGCGTCCCTCTTCCAGGCCTGAAATGGAGAGTTTTTTCTCACCAATGGTCTTGAGGCCGCGTTCAATTTCGTCGGCGATAGCCCCCAATTGTCGGCGGCTTCCCCCAGAGATAAGGATGAAAAAATCAAACAGCGAGGTAACGCCTGTGAGGTCAATTACGGTAACATCTTGGCCGCGATTCTCCGCTGCCGCTTTGACTGCCGCCTTAGCCATTTCCAGGCTATAGGCGATTTGAGCTGCCGGAACCATCGGTGCCGTCACTGGGGTGTCTTTTTCCCGATGGGGCTTCTCTGTCATTCGTCGTGGGGGTCCTATCAAAAATGATCGAATTTCGAGTTTGGAGATCGAAATTCGGTATCGAAAATCTACCAACTTAGTGTTTCAATCTCTATTCTACCGAGATAACCCCAAGAAGTGAACGTCTAAAAGGGGATTGGCGTCAACGCTTGACCCTTAGACAACAATACCCTGAAAAAAGTTCGTTTGTCGTCCCGATGGATGGCAAAAGGTCAATTCAGGCATAAATCTCACAGGATCGGACACTCCATGAGCGATTGGATCGAAGAAGGGGCCAAGGCGCCCGCATTTACACTCAAAGCAGACGACGGCTCCAAGGTGAAGCTATCAGACCTTAAGGGGTATCCCGTCGTAGTTTATTTTTATCCCAAAGATGACACTCCTGGCTGCACCAAAGAAGCTTGTGCTTTCCGCGACCGAAGTTCGGAGTTGGCCGATTTGGGAGCCAAAGTTTTTGGCGTGAGCACCGACAGCGTCGAATCGCACGTAAAGTTTAAGCAAAAATATCAACTGAATTTCCCGCTCCTATCGGATCCTGACCACGCGATGGCCGAAAAATATGGAGCCTGGCGCGAAAAAAATATGTATGGCAAAAAGAGCATGGGAATCCAGCGTTCTACCTATTTGATCGACGCAGCTGGAAAGATCGTAAAGGTCTGGAAGAAGGTCAGTGTTGATGGACACGACCAACAAGTGATCGATGCCTTAAAGGAATTGGCCAGCGAGTGAGCTGGATTGAATTGAGTTGAGCTGAGCGAGAGAGGAAAGCAGCAAAAGACAACTCCACACTGGTCGTTTAGCCTCAATACCGTTCAATATTTTCTTAAATCGCGGCTCCTGCTAGAGTTAGGTTGTACCACCAACCACCCCCTAACAAGGAGCCGCGACATGGACGGGCAAGGATGCTCGCGCAAAGAATGCGATTTG
>JBILTA010000445.1:0-5004 GCA_044371785.1 Pirellulaceae bacterium
ATGGCTGACATCGGTCGCCCTTATCTGTTACTCGATACACCAGGTGTCACCGATGCCGATGTGCAAATCGCTGAGATCGCTCGTCAAGCCTTAAGTCTCTCACCGATTAAACTCTTGGTAATCGCTCGCGATCAAGTCCGCTCGGCCATCAATACTCACATTGCTCGCCAAACCGCCGGCTCGGTCTGCATTCCGATCATCACCATGATCGACCCGAAAGACATTGATTCCGCAGACCTCGCCAGCGACATCAAACAGTTAATGGCCCACTTGAATCAAGCAGCTCCGCCAAGCGATTGGCTGGAACCGATTACCGTCATCGATTTTGATATCGCCGCTAACGCCATGGAAGTTGGACAACAGACAGCTCAAGCGATTGTCGAACGCTTGCGCAGTCGGCCGCTGGATGACATCAGCTTATCGCGATCAAAAGAGCAACGCTTGCAAGCAGCCCAAGAACGCTTTCGAGTGCAAGTGAGTCGCTTGGTCGGTGATCAGATTCCACAACTCGCTTCGGCGGTCCGCAAGTTATATCAAGAGACAGAGAAGATCCCCGAGGAAGTTATCTCTTCGATGTTGGGTAGCCCCTTGATTTTACAAGCGGCGGTGCGAAGCCGTATGAGAACTCAATTGGTCAATGATACCAGCGCGCTGTGGTTTCCTTATCGTTCGATTTTGTCGCTGTTGCATCTGACACATGGTGCTTGGGATCGCGTGCTGATGAGCTTGACCGGTAGCGTGCCTTCGCTGTTTGGCGCATTAACTGCGTGGGCTCGCAACTTTCAGCAAACGCGTCAGTTGCAGTGGGAGATGCAGTCGGGATTAAAAGATCGCATCGAGCAACAAGTGCGCGACCGCATTGAACCATTGTGCGAACATTTTCAACGAGTGGTGCAGCGATTGCAGACGCGCGGAGCCATAACAGCTCGGGCGGCTACTACAGATAGTTCGAGCAACCACGGGGTCAGCGGGTTAGGGATTCAATTGACCGGCATTCAGCAGTTGCAGAATCAAAGTCAGAACATTTTTGAAAACTCTTTGGCCGAGAATGCCTTCAGTCGTTTCCCGTTGCAGCTCGCCGGCTTGATCGGTACGGGACTTTTCTGGGCTTTGTTGTCTGGGCCGATTATTTCGGTTTATCGCCAATATTTTCAGGCGAGCTATCACGCGATTTCCGATTCCGTGGCCACGGTGGAGCATTTTCCACATCCTTCGCCAAATTTATTTTTCACTAGTTTGTTGTTGTCCGCTTTGCCGTTGCTGATCTACTGCATGATCGTGCTGACGATGTATTTGCGTCGAGCGACCATTGAACGCATTTCCGCCTTGATTCAGCAGCGACATTATCAAACGATTGAAGAGATGAAGGCCGCTGGGACGCTGAAGTTGCATTTTGAGAATCCGTTGCTGGATCAGGCCCAATTTTTGATTCATTTGGAAGATCAATTGCGGGCTGCGGGAGCGGCGAACAATCCTTCGGGGTCACTAGGAGGGGGTATCGACGATTCCCCTTGATTCGATACCCTAAAGTACTTGTGGGTTGTCGCGTTCTGCTACAGCCCACGCATCACCTTTTGTACACCTCCATTCCATCCGTTTGCTGTTGGAGACGTTGAAATGTCGTCGGGCGTCGCTAATCCGCCATCTGCAGATCCTTATTTTCAGCAATTGTTCGCCGAGCGAATTGGCGGCGTGAATTACGGTAAGGGAACGGAGATCTACAAATTTGAAAAGATCAAACGGGCAAAGCGTAAAGCGTTAGCCGATTATCCTGATCGCCGTTTGGTCGATTTCGGGATCGGTGAAAACGATTCGATGGCAGCAGCTTCTGTTCGCCAAGTGATGCACACCGAAATCGATCGGCCCGAAAATCGTGGCTATGCTGACAACGGTGTTGCCGATTTTAAAGTGGCTGTGTCGAAGTTCATGCAACGTCAGTTTGGTGTGGAACTCGATCCCAACACGCAGATCAATCATTGCATCGGTAGCAAGACGGCGCTGTCGATGTTGCCTGCTTGCTTCATCAATCCTGGTGACATCACGATGATGACGGTACCTGGATATCCCGTGGCCGGCACTCACACAAAATATTATGGCGGCACGGTACATCGCATGCCGCTGTTAGCCGAAAACAATTTTTATCCCGACTTCGATTCGGTGACACCCGATGTTTGGGAACGGACAAAGTTGGTGGTGCTCAATTATCCCAACAGTCCAACCGGTCAAGTTGCCACCGTTGATTTCTACAAGCGTGTCATCGACTTGGCACTCCAGCATCAATTTGTGGTCGTGCAAGATGCGGCGCATATTTTGTTGACCTTTAAGGGTGAACCGCTCAGCTTCTTGAGCGTACCGGGAGCGATGGACGTAGGCGTCGAAGTCCATTCGTTAAGCAAGGGCTTTGACATGATTGGTTGGCGCATCGGTTGGGTGTGCGGCAATCAGCGCATTGTGCAAGCGTTTGCGGATGTGAAGGACAACTGTGACAGTGGCCAGTTTGCTGCGATTCAACGATCGGCTGCAGCCGCACTGGGAGATGCATCGATTCCAGCGAGCATCAATGCCAAGTATCGTCGACGCTTGGCAAAGTTGGTGAAGGCATTAAAGACTTGTGGCTTCGAATGCGAAGTACCTGGCGGCAGTTATTTCTTGTATACCAAGGCACCTAAAGGAACCAAGTCGGGTTTGGTGTTTAACAATGCCGAAGACGCATCGCAATATTTGATTGTGCAACATTCGATTGTTACAGTTCCGTGGGATGATGCCGGAAGCTTCTTGCGATTCTCCGTAACGTACGAAGCTGCGAATGAGCAGGCCGAAGATGAATTGATGGCCGAAACGGTTAAGCGACTTCAAGCGGATGCCTTGATCTTTTAGTACTTTAAATTTGGTGTACCTTGACCCGTAAATCATTGCAACCGATCGTTTGCTGTTTAGGCGATGATGTGGGGGGCAATCCCACCCAGTTCGCTTTAGAGCGAGCGTTTACGGATCGAGGTCTCTCGGATTGGAAGCTTTTCTCAGCAGAGATCGTCAACGAGCAAGTTGGCGAAGCGCTCTCAGCGTTCGAGTTATTGGGCATTGAGAGTGTCTTATTGTTGACCGACCCCTTACGCAGCTTGGTGTTGGGTGAGACGCTGCCAGTGAAAGCCCAACCGTTGGCGCAGTGGTGTGGCCGGGCGACTTTATTGCGGCGATTGTGGGATGAAGCGGCGGTCGAAGAGAAATCTGCGGAAGGTGCCGAGGGTGCAACTGTGCCGCGGCGGCCGGTGTGGGAAGCAAGCTATTCGGTGGGTTCCGCAATCTTGCAGTCGATATTGGGAACAGGACCGGCCCTTGCCAATACGAGTAACACCGAATCGGCCGGTACCAGCGAGTTGCATTGCTTAGTATCGGGCGATAGCCCGACGGCCCGAGCGGTGGTGGCGGCATTGGTCAGTTTTGAAACGAGCCATATTTGGTGGCGGGTTGGCGAATCAGCAACTCCGCTATCGGATCGTTGCCCGCTTGAGCTGAGCGAAGTCTTGCAGGGGGCAATTGGAGCAGAAAGATTGAAAATCTCTGCCGAATTGCCTGATGATACGGGGATAAATTACGATACAATTGTGCTAGGTGACGAACGTTGGAATCGCGAGCTGGAAAAGTGGCTCTTGCGTGAACAGCCAGGCACTGCGACACGTACACACACTGTGCGGCGTATGGTGGATGCTCGAAGCGATGTGTTTTCTCTCTCTCCGCTTAAGCTCCCCATTGCTGATACGATTGAGACAATTCGGCAAACGGACTGGTTGGGTAAGATACTAGAGGAAGACTTCCTTCGGTTGACGGGGGTGGCTCCGAATCCAGCGATTGTTCGAGATGCATTGGACGAGTACTTAGAATTATAAAATTGTGGCTTTGCCATCGTGAACCTACTGTCGCGCGGGATCGACAGTACGGCTCAGCGGACGGCCGCGTGACAACAAATGCGGCATACCCATAGTATTTACTGGCAATTCGTTATTGGGCATAAACGTCTGCTTTTGATCCAACTCGTTTTTATCGTCATTGGCTTGGTCAGCCCACGACGGTAACAAGGTCATCCCGACATTTGGGTGTATTTACCCCCCTATAGTGACACCTTTACATGGCGACTAAAGTACTACGTACAGTCGCACAACAAAACATCGAGCGGGGTTGATTTTATGTTCTCTCAGACCGTGGAATATGCGCTTAGAGCGGTGGTCCACTTAGCGTATTGTTCCCCATCTGCCAGCACGACCGAACAGATTGCGTTAGCAACGAAGGTTCCTCAAGCGTATCTATCTAAAGTGCTCCAGGGATTAAGTCGAGCTGGTATTGTGCGATCGCAGCGTGGTATTGGTGGAGGGGTGGCCTTAGCTTCACCGCCGGCTCAGTTGACGATATTGGATGTGGTCAACGCCGTAGATCCGATTCAACGTATTCACCATTGTCCGTTGGGTATCCCTGGTCACGGCAAGAACTTATGTCCGTTGCATAAACGTGTGGATGATGCGTTGTGTATGGTGGAAGTCGCGTTCCGTAACACGACCTTGGCGGAGATTTTATCAGAACCCACATCGAGCAAGCCGTTGTGTGATGTACAGGCGGCGATCGAAGTTTTAGCCGCCAAAACTTCTGCAACTCCTCCGGAAGAACCAAAGTAGCTCGGTCAATGTAGCTCGGCAGTCCCTGCCGAGTCCCGCAACTACGACTTCGTAGTAGCTCGGCAGTCCCTGCCGAGCCGGCGGGCTTGCCCGCCGTCCCCGAAACTACGACTTCATGTCGTGGTTTCGGAAGTTATGGCATGGCTAGAACCGACCCGCGATCATTTCCCATCCGCGTCTCGGCAGCAATTTGTACCAGACCCCAAATCGGTACCAGCCCCGGACTGCCGAGCTACGTCCCGCAGCTACGACCTCATAGTAGCTCGGCAGTCCCTGCCGAGCCGGCGGGCTTGCCCGCCGTCCCCGAAACTACGACTTCATGTCGTGGTTTCGGAAG
>JBILTA010000446.1:0-4984 GCA_044371785.1 Pirellulaceae bacterium
TTGACTAGCTGATCCTAAGAGTGGATCAGTCATAGCTCTTGTATCGTTGTGAACCTATGACGAACTTGCGGGTTTTTAGGATCTTTTCGCGAATTACGGTTTTAGTGATTTAGTGATTTAGTGATTCAGTGATTCAGTGATTCAGGTTTCAGGTTTCAGGTTTCAGGTTTCAGGTTTCAGGTTTCAGGTTTCAGGTTTCAGGTTTCAGGTTTCAGGTTTCAGGGGGGTTGGGGTGGTTGGGGTGTGTGGTGGAGATGATTGGGGAGGAAGTGGGGCGATCGAGTTGCAGCACGACGAGGAGGTGATGGGTGTATCGCCCTCAGAGGCAAAGAGTGGCGAGGGAGGGTTGGTCTAAAGACGCTAAAGTGCTAATGCTCGCATACCTCCAACTCCATCGATCTTGCGTTGCTCACTGCCTCACTGCCTCACTGCCTCACTGCCTCACTGAATCACTGAATCACTGAATCACTGAAAACTGAATCCCTGAAAACTAAACAAAAAAAGCCTTCGTGTTCCCGAGGCGCGGGACACGAAGGCTTTGCCACTGTGACTTTTCGTTTGACGAGGGATTAACCCTAGCAAATTACTTGCTTTGGAAATCCAAATACCACAGACCGTCATCCCATTCCAAGGTCACTTTACGCCATCCCAGCGGAACTTGTGGGTATGGGTAGAATGGGCCGATGTAGGGCCATGCCGATGGACTGTATTGCTTTGGATAGGTTACTGCAGCATAGTTAGGGTAAGCTGCGTAGCTTGGCCAAGCATACGATGGCATGTAAGGCTGATCGTAACGAGGAACGCCTACACCATAAGGCACTGGACCGGATCCCTGCATTGGAACAGGCGAGCCATCTTGGGCTGCTGCCAACATCGAAGGAGCCATTGGCTGAGGAGCCACGTTAGGAACGCCACCGACGTTTGGCATTGCTGCATATTCGTTGTTCGCTGCGGCTACAACGTTTGAATCAACAACACTTACTTCGTCAAGTACTTTCTTCACGCCTTGAGTATTGTTGACGATGCCCATCACCAAGTCTTTTTGAGCTTGGCTAGCAACTCGTCCACCTACCCAGCATTCACCGTTAACTGTACGGACATCCAACTGGAAACCGCGGAGGTTGCCAGCACTCTTCTCGAGCTGCAATTGCTCGATAACGCTGTCCGTTACTTTCTCGTCGCTGTTCGAAGCGGTTGAGGTTGCTGCAGCTGGTTTGACGGCATTGTCTGCACCGGTGCGAGCGGCCTTCAATGCTTCTTTCAGCGAAAATCCAGGAACCTTAACTTCTTCACCCGTGATCTTCAATTCACTCACTACATTGGAAACGCCAGTTGCTTGCTTCGCAGCAGCTTCTACGTCAGCCAATTGTTGCGAGGAGCTCACAGTGCCGCGGAGGTAGACGACGCCTTGCTTGACTTCCAAGTCAATATCAAAGCCTTTCAGTCGCCCTTCGGCCTTCTGCTGCTCCAGTCGCGTCATGATGGCCTGGGCGATCTCGCGATCACCACCGAACACCATTGCCGGTGCCGAAATGGTCATCGACGCAATCACCATGCCAAACAAAAATCGTCGCATGGGAACCCTCCTACGATAAAACTCCAGTGGTCCAAGTGGCTTCCTGCCGATCGCTGACCACGGTGGCTTGACGGCACCAGTCTCGCGAACGAAACCGAAACTTTCCAATTGGTAAAACAATCCGCATTACGGTGCCGAGGTTGCCTCGACAGGTTTCTGGGCCAGCCTTCCGGCGGCGTGGGGGGAACCTAGACTGACGTAATGATCGGCTCGTCTCAGCTATCCGAATCGACAACCGCAAGTAGCTCTATCTTCCTGACCAGCTACTCAGCAGCGCTCCTCGGACATCTTTGGGTTCAGTCGCCTTCGTGCTACTGAAGTCCTCGATGTCGTGACGAGACAAGATCTACCAGTTGCGAGATTACCCCCCTCGCGCAGCTAGACTGCTTGCCGTGTATATCCAAGAGTTGTTTTCGGCTAACTTCTGTGCCAGCTGGTAGGTTTTTTTCGATTTTGACGGTGTTCCCGCTGAGAATAATTGAAGCAGTCGTAAGGGTTGGCAATCTGTATCGAATACAACGACTTTAGCTTGCATAACAGGGGGGTGCATTAGATATGCTAATGTTGGCGGCCACGTTTTTTGCTATTCGAGCGTGGCGAAGCAGCCTGATTGAGCTTTTGTGATAGCCAACCCAAGAATGTCAGGCCGCCTGCTAAAGTGACCAAGAGGGGCCAAGCCACCAGAGCTGCTCGAGGACGCACGACGAAGATGATGCCCGCTATCATCAAAAGGACAACACCCGCAAATCCAATTTTGAATTGAAAAAGGTAGCAGAGTTGCGGCCAAGCTAAACGAACACCAGCAAAGAATAAGCCCAGCTTAAGAAAGATCCCGCTGATCATCGCTTGGCTGCTATCATCCGAAAAAGGAATCAGCCAGCAAGCAATGCCGCACAGGAATAGGGTCACCGTGACTCCTGTTAGCCAATTCCCTTTCTTCTTTAGTGCAGCAGGACTCCATGGATCTTCTACAATGGAGCCATCGGGCGCGAACTCGATATCGATCGTGTTTTTAGAATGGGACGGACTTTCAGCCAGTCCTTTCCATAATTCACGCAAGCCAGTGCGCCAGAGTGGTTCGTTCACAACCGTTCCAGGCCTCTCAACCAAAGTTGAATGATTTCGCTTTGAGCGGAAGGCAATTTGCCTCCCGCCTCGACGCTCGCCTGTAGTGTTCCTGTAGGATGCCCAAGCTCAGTTAACTTCTCGGCGATTGCTGCATCTCCTTCGGATTCGTTTACGATAAGTGTTCGAATGCATTCTGCGGGTTGACCAGCAGGAATATTGCCCCGAGCAGGAAATTCGCCACCGAGCAAAATCAACGCATTAAATTTCGTACGCTGACCGAATGCCGTGACAATGGCCAGTGGAGCTGCGGAGCGGATTCCCAGAGTGGCTACTCGATGGGAGTCGACGTTGTAATTTGTTTGCAGCAGAGTTAGCGTACGGCCTACGAGTTCAAGCTCATCGCGTGTCCAGGCCTTTTTGTCTGCCGAGGACAGTACAGCCAGGATCCAGCGATGACTGCGGCAGAGCGGTTCCCATTGATCCAAATAGGCTCGCTGGTCGACTTCGCCCGCCTCTGGAATGACAATCAAGACTCCATGAGGAACTTCGGCTGTATAAGTGGGTGGTACAAATGCAAAACATTTGTTCGCAACATCACCAAGAGGCAAATCAATAACACCGGTACCGGCTGGCGATTGAGCAGGAGGTGGCAAGGGTTTATCTTCATCGACAAATTTAACCACAGGATCTGTTGGCCAAGCTTCCAATGTCACCGACTGTGGTACACCAATCGCAGCAGCGCCACGTTGCCAACGAATAGTTATTGCCTTTTCAATCGATTGGTTCTGTAGCACCTCAGTTAGTTCGCGAATCGACGTCACTTGGCTTCCGTTGATTTCTACCAGTCGGTCACCGCTTGATAAGCCCACTTTGGCTGCCGGAGAATCAGCAAACACGCTTTTCACGATTAGGTTGTTACCGTTATCCAGCGCTGGAATGATTCCGAGGTACGGTGGCCGGTAAGGAGGGATCTCTGCGACTAGATTACAGTTTATGTCCAATACCTCGTCGCCACGTTGAATCTTCAATTGCGCTGTCTCTCCGGCATTCATCGTTCCAAGTTGAAGCTTGAGATGAGCCAGCATTTCGATGGGGGCGCCATTGATTTGGAGGATTCGATCACCTCGCTTGAGCCCCGCCTCGGCTGCGGGTGAATTTGCTGCAGCTCCTGCCACCAACACTGGGCCGGTGTAATCATCCTGCGTTGACAGAGAAACGCCCATTCGTCCAGGCAACACATCTTTGCCAGTCTTCAATTGGTCGAGACTCCGCAACACTTGATCGATCGAGGCCGCGAAGCCGATACCTGAGTCATACCATTGCGTACCATCTTCAGGCGAGCCATCACCGGCGTTAAGCGGAGCTAGGATTCCCAAACACCTCCCCTGTAAATCGATCAATGGTCCGCCGTAATTTGTAGGTGAAATTCTTGCATCTGTTTGGACTGCTTTGCCCCAAATCCTTCCAAGAGCACTCACAATTCCTACCGACACACTCGGCCGAGCAGCATCGAACACTTTCCCCAAAGCGATAGCTGTTTGGCCGACGCGAATGTTCTCCCGATTGGCTGGGGCGATTGGTCGAAGAAGTGGATTGGCCTCGGTCTTTAGTAGCACTAACTCTCGACTGCGATCACGAGCAATGAGTTTAGCTGTATGTCGAGTGCCATCTTTTGTACGAACAACAATCGCTGCTGGCATTTGTTGAAAACTAAAACTGCTGGCGACGATCCAACCTTCTTCGCTCAGCACTGTTCCTGTCGTAGGGCCTGAATTGGCTAGTTTTTGTCCTACTTGCTCAAGACCACCAATGGTTTCGATTTGAACCACGGAATCGGCTGCGATTTGCGCAGCTCGATCGATGGATTCCTGTGGAATCTCGCCACTATCTTGGGCAAATACGCTCGGTACACAACTCAAGAAACAAAGTATCGGCAAGTAAACGCGGTAAAGGTTGGGCACAGCATTTACTCCTGTCGAAGCTTTACGGGAACAATTTCAGATCCGCGTTGAACCATAATGTCCAAGGCATCATCTTGATCGATAGACTGCAAAAGTGTTCGCAATCGATTTTGAGCATCGATACGTTGGTTTCCCACCATGATGATCAGGTCGTCCACCAGAAGTCCCGCTTTAGCTGCCGGAGAATTGGGCAACACTCGATCGATATAAGCGGGTGTTTTGGAAAGTACATCGGGTACCAAGACGATACCGAGTTTCACCAGTTCATGAGGATTTTCGACTTGAGCCATTTCAGTTTGGGGAGCAACCGACTTGCCTTCAATCAAGGCCTCTATGGAAGATTGCAATTCAGTGATAGGGATGGCATAGTTGAGCCAGA
>JBILTA010000819.1:0-4977 GCA_044371785.1 Pirellulaceae bacterium
CAGAAAGCCATTGCGCACGCGAAAGGCTCGCAATTGGTCCTGCAGGGCGTCGACGCGGGCCAGCAGGTCGGGGGCCTGCTGGTCCAGAAAGCGCATGCCCGAGTCCAGGGCCTGCTGGCGCTGTTCCTGGGAAAAGGCCACATAGCGCTTGGCCAGGGCCGCCAGGATCTGATCCCCTTTGCCTGGGTCGGGCCAGCGCAGGCTGACGGCCAGCACCTGGTTCACCCCTTCGCCCGGCAGGCTGATGCTCAGTCCCTGCATTACCGCCTCGAGGGGCACGGCTTGCGCATCGGCGACCGCGCCGATCACCAACGGGCTGCCCAGCAGTCGCACCATGTTGGCCAGGTTGGTGCCGCTGCCACTGCGGGCGATGGCCTCGACCACGCCACTGCCGCCGCCACCACTTCCAGCCGTGCCGCCGTTGCGCCCCGGCTCCAGCGGATTGGCGATCTGCATTTCAAAGCGCCCCTCGTAGACCGGATGAAACAGGCGCTGGCCCAGGCTCCACAGACCCAGGCCGGCGCTGACGCTGACCGCCGTGATCAGGGCCAGTTGGCGCCGCCGCCTCAGGGTCTGCAGCAGGGAGCTGACACCGTCACCGGCTGATGTGGCCGCTGGTGTGGCCTGCATTCGCTGCAGCCAGGCGTCCCGCTCTGCTGTCACTGGCGCCGTTCAGATCTGCGGCTGAAGCTATCTCAGATCGCTTTGAACTCGGTTGCAAACCTGTGGTTGTATGGGCTCGAAATGGGGCTCTTTTTTGATGGTTTATCCGCCTGATCAAGTGCTGCAAGCAGAGTGCGGAATGGCTCATCTTTGGAGGAGTTCTGATGCAAAATGATCGCTCTTTGCTGCGTCATTGCAGCGGTTTGGGATCGCAGGCCTTGTCCCGAACGGGGATCGGCGCCAGCGCTGTCAGCAGCAGACGTCAACGGCCGTTGCGACGAATCCTGCTCTGCACTGCTGCAGTTCTGCTGCAACTGGAGGCCGCTGGAGTGCTGCGGCAGCCCGGGGCGTTGGCCGCTCCGGTGGCCGTGGCGGCGCAAAGCGCCGCCTTCGAGCGCTATCGCCTCGGTTCGGGCGATGTCCTGTCGCTGCGGTTTCTTGATCCGGGAGCGGCCGAGCTGGCAGGGCCGGTGACGGTCCTGCCCGATGGAACCGCCACGGTTGGTCTGCTGGGCTCGGTGGACCTGGCGGGGTTGACCCTCGGCCAGGCGCAGCAGTTGCTGCGGCGCTTATACAGCCGCTATCTGCGCCGCCCAGAGCTGACCCTGGCGGTGGTCACCCCCCGCACACCGCGCATCGCCGTGCTGGGCGAGGTGGAGCGGCCAGGCGTCTACGAACTGCCGGCCACCGGCTCGTCGGTGGTGGCCGCCATCCAGGCCGCCGGGGGGGCCACCCTGCAGGCCGATCTGCAGGCGGTGGCGCTCGAGCGCCCCCAGGGGCGTGGCTTGGTGCAGCGTCTCGATCTCGCTGCCCTGCTGCAGCGTGGCGATCAGCGTCAGAACCCCACGCTGCTCGATGGTGACACCCTGCGCCTGGGACGCCTGGCGGCCGCGGCTGTGACCGATCCCCAGGTGCTGGCTTTGGCAGCCACCAACCTGCGGCCCCAGACGATTCGCGTCAACGTCATCGGCGAGGTGCGCTCGCCCGGGCGGCTTGATCTGCCCTCTGGAACGGCCATGGTCGAGGCGGTCCTGGCGGCCGGCGGCTCCGTGCCCTGGCGGGGACGCAGCCGCCAGGTCGAGCTGGTGCGGGTCAGCCGAGACGGCACCACCCGACGCGAGTTCATCACCCTGCGGGACCAGCAGAACGTCTCGCAGGCGTTCAATCCGCCGCTGCAGAACAACGACACCGTGATCGTGCACCGCACTCTGTATGCCAAATCCCTTGATGTGCTCAACCAGGTGCTGGTGCCTCTGGCGACGGTGGGCAACTACTGGTGGCTGTATCGCTCCTTTTCGCCCTGATCTGGCGCGGGCCCGCCGCCTGATCTCTGGCTTCAGCCTGCTGGTCGCGCTGCAGCTGGGGCCGTTGGCGTTGCTCCGTCCGGTCCGGGCTCAGTCGTTGTGGCTCCTGCAGTTCACCCCTGCCGAGCAGTTGGGCGGGTTGTTGACGCGTCAGGACCTGGATGCACCGCCGCTGTCCCCCGTGGCGCTGGCCGAACAGGGACGCCAGCGCAACAGCGCCGATCCGCTGGCCGGTCTGCCCTCACGCTGGCGCCACCAGATGCGGCAGGTGTTGCCGCCCCAGTCCCGTCTGGGATGGCAGCCGGCGCGGGTGCTGCACAGCAGCTGGCCACGGTTGGACCGGGCGCTGTTGGTGCCAGTGGTGCTGTACAGCGACGGTCGCGTTGATGTGTTTCTGGACGATCCAGGTGCCGCCCCCGATGGAGCGGCAACCCAGCAGGCGTTGACGGCCTTGTTGCAGCGCCTGGACCGTCCGCCCCAGGGAACGTTGCAGGCGCTGTTGCTCGAGCTTCAGCCCCGGCCGCCGTTGTCGCCGTTGCAGTAGCGCGCCAGATCGGCCACCAGGGTCTGGTTCCGCGGCTGGGCCTTTCGGGTGCGGCGCGGCGTGGCCGGTCGGGCCTGGCGTTGGGGCCGGGCCTGGTGAAACAGGCAGGCCAGTAATGCGGCCACCAGGCTCAGACGCACGCTGTTGCGCAGCAGCAGTGTCTGCTGTTGCTGGCGGTTGAGCTGGACCTGCAGCACGGTGCGGCCGCGCAGCTGGTCCAGGACCTGCAGCAGTTGCTGTTGTTGGGCGCTGACGCTGCTGCCCAGTTGGTCCAGCGGCGGCAGCCGGGTCGGCAGCTGCTCGGCGATCGCCGTCAGTTCGGCACTCGAGCCGGCTTGGTTGATCTGTTGGCGGGCCGCTTTCAGATTGCGTTCGGTGGCGGAGATCAGGGCGGAGCTGTTGCGGTTGGTCGTCTGCAGGATCTGCAGGCTGGCGGCCCCCTGCAGGGGAATCAACAGGGCAAATCCCAGGGTCAGCGGCAGCGCCGCCCGCGTGGTCCAGCGCAGGATGCGGTTGTTCACCACTCCAAGGGGATCCCAGCGTTGGCCGATCACGGCCAGGGCCAGCCCCATCAGCACCAGCGGCACCTGGTTGATCAGGGCCTCGCAGAGGCGCAGCTGCCATTGCGGCGAGGTCAGCTGCAGGGGAATGACGTTGCCGATCACACCGACGCCGTAGAGCAGCAGCAGCAGGCTGGCGAACCAGGGCAGCAGGGACACCAGATCGCGCTGGGGCGACGGGGCGGCAGACGTGGACGCCATCGAGGTCTCGGGTTGAGTCCCGAAACCCTATGGATGGCTCAGGCTGGTGGCTGGGTCGCCACTGCTGCGGCTCTGCTGCAGTTCAGCCGGCGAGCGTGGCAGCCGTTGCTGGGCCGCGGCGATCAGCCCCTCGAACAGGGGATGGGGCTTGCCGGGCCGCGACAGAAACTCGGGGTGGTACTGACAGGCCGTGAAGAACGGATGGCTCTTGAGCTCGATCAGTTCGACCAGCCGGCCATCGGGCGAGGTGCCGCTGATCTCGTATCCCGATTCAAGGAACAGGCTGCGGTAGGCGTTGTTGAACTCGTAGCGGTGGCGGTGGCGTTCGTAGACCACCTCATTGCCATAGAGCTGATGGCCCATGGTGCCCGGGCTAAGCCGGCAGGGGTAGACCCCTAGCCGCATGGTGCCGCCCAGATCGATCACGTCCTGCTGTTCGGGCAGCAGGTGGATCACCGGATGGGGCGTCTCAGGGTCCAGTTCGGCGCTGGTGGCTCCGTCCAGTCCCGCCTGATTGCGGGCCCACTCGATCACGGCGCACTGCATGCCCAGACAGAGGCCCAGGAAGGGCACCCGTTGTTCGCGGGCCCAGCGAATCGCCGCCACCTTGCCGTCGACCCCCCGGTTGCCGAAGCCGCCGGGCACCACCACCGCATCCATGCCCGACAGCAGGGCTTCGGCCCCCTGGGTTTCGATCTGTTCGGCGCAGATCCAGTGCAGATCGAGGCAGGCATCGCGGGCGATGCAGGCGTGCCGCAGGGCTTCGACCACCGACAGGTAGGCGTCGTTGAGCTGGACGTACTTGCCGACCAGGGCCACCTTGACGGCCGGGCCGGGGTTGCGCAGCCGTGCCACCAGCTGGGCCCAGCTGGCCATGTCGCTGTCATGGTCGTCGAGCTGGAGCACATCGAGCACCTCGCGGCAGAGCCCTTCCTGCTCCATCGCCAGCGGCACGGCATAGATGCTGTCGGCATCCAGGGCCTGGATCACGCCGCGGGCCTGCACGCCGCAAAAGCCGCCGATCTTGCGCTTGAGCTCGTCGCTGATCGGCCGGTCGCTGCGGCACACCAGCACATCGGGTTGGATGCCGATCGAGCGCAGTTCCTTGACCGAGTGCTGGGTGGGTTTGGTCTTGAGCTCGCCCGAGGTGCCGATGAACGGCAGCAGGGTCACATGCACATAGGCCGTGTCGTGGCGCCCCACTTCGCCCCTGAATTCGCGGATCGCCTCTAGAAATGGCAGCGACTCGATGTCGCCGACGGTGCCACCGATCTCGGTGATGATCACGTCAGCCCCCGAGTTGGCGGCCACCCGGTGAATCCGCTCCCGGATCTCGCCGGTGATGTGGGGGATCACCTGGACCGTGCCGCCGTTGTAGTCGCCGCGGCGCTCTTTGTTGATCACCGACTGGTAGATCGAGCCGGTGGTCACGCTGTTCAGGCGTGACATGGCCGTGTCGGTGAAGCGCTCGTAATGGCCCAGGTCGAGGTCGGTCTCGGCACCGTCCTCGGTGACGAACACCTCACCGTGCTGGTAGGGGCTCATCGTGCCCGGATCCACGTTGAGGTAAGGATCCAGCTTCAAAATCGAGACGCTGTAACCCCGGCTCTTGAGCAGCCGACCGAGGCTGGCGGCCACGATCCCCTTGCCGATGCTGGAAACGACGCCTCCGGTCACGAAGACGAACTTGCCGGCTGTGGGGACG
>JBILTA010000447.1:0-4969 GCA_044371785.1 Pirellulaceae bacterium
TCTGGGCGTCATTGGCAATACGATACGAGGCCTTTCTGAGAACTGGACGATTCGTGCTGACCAGAAGAGCGGATTTTGATCAGCAGAGCTTGGGGAGGTGGTTGCGGGAATGTTCAAATAGAGACCCTAATCGATTCGGTGAGCCAACCTACAATTTTCGCTGGAACGATACGGGTTGTCGGCATAGTCAAACATCCATGTCATCGCCCTGCAACGAGGATTGGTATCACATTCATGCAAGATGAAAAATCGGGAAGTGCTTCGCAATTGAGTTGCACGAAAAGGAATGCGACGAATCCAATGATTCGGGCCGAGATTAGAAACCCCAATATCGAAGCAAGCTTTGTTCGACTTGATTTAGGTAGATATAATCGGACAAAATAGATAGGGGCAAACACACAATAATTGTGAGCGACCCAAATTGGTATTGGCCAATTGAGCTCATCGAACAAGAAATCTGCCCGCCCAAACTATGAAATGGACTGTTTTGGGAGATAACAAAACCGGTAGAAAGAGAAAACAACAGCGTAAATCACTTTATGGTTCATTGGATCTTCACTCTTGCTCAGAATTGTCAATCACCGCAACTATGCGAAAACCGGTTCCTTCATAGCGTGATGTCGAGGCATATCCGAAGCGCTCATCGATTCCGGGTTTCGTGATAGTTGTCATAAAACTGCCACCACGAATTACCCGTCCGCCACTGTAAACTGGGCCGCGAGGGTCTGTTGCATCTTCCTTCAAATAATCTCCATCATAATCCTCCATCATTTCCCATACATTGCCAAAGCAATCATACATTCCCCAAGCATTGGGCTTTTTCATTGCGACAGGGTGGGTTGTTCCTCCTGCATTCTCCTTGTACCACGCAAATTCACCGTACATGCCAGGATCATCGCCCCAGTAATACTTCGTTGTCGTGCCGGCTCGGCAAGCACATTCCCATTCGAATTCTCGGGGTAACCGATAGCGTTTCCGAGCCTTTTTTTCCTGCGGCAATTGCGACAGCTCCCAGCAAAATTTCCCAGCTTCTCGGTGCGAGACGTTGACCACTGGATGATTCGCGTATTGCTCTACGTTTCTCCCTGCAGGAATGGGACTGGGGTTCTTGTCCATGATAGCCTTATATTGCCCCTGAGTGACTTCGGTTGTTCCGATATAGAAATCGTACGTGAAAGTTACCTTGGCGCCGTGCATGTTAATGAAGCTACCAAGAGGTACGTGTATCATTTGAATTCCAGCTGAATTCGTGATAACTTCGGGTTGCTGCCCCATAATATCTAACGCTCCCAAGACAAGCCAAAGCCACATACCTCCAACGATACAATTGAAATTCGTCGCCAAGCGAACCTGCGTGATTGCAAATCTCGACTGTATCATTGGTTTTGACTCCGCTTGCAAAACAACGAACTCACTTGTAGTCATTTAGAGGTTTTATTTCAATTATCGCCACAAAAAGCCGATAGATCGCCAATTACGAAATTTCTAACAAAACACGAAATCCAATGTTATGAAAGCGATACCATTCCGGATTTGAGATTCGGCAAGCAGATCGGCATACATCTAAATGAGCGGACCATCCTCCTCCCTTTATGATTCGCTCCTCCCCAGTACTGGGTCCCTTTGGATCAACAGCCTCTTCCGCTGACAGTTCTCCAAAATAGTCCGCAACAAACTCGCAAACATTTCCATGCATGTCATACAGGCCCCAGGGATTGGGTTTTCTGGAGGCCACCGGAAGCGGTGCGGAGTCGAGATCCTCTCCACACCAGCAATAGTCAAAGTACTCGGTAGGGTCCGGAAAAGAAAACATCCCCGCTGTACCCGCGCGGCATGCGTACTCCCACTCAGCTTCTGTGGGCAATCGATAAACTCGCTTTTGCTCTATTTCCTCCGGCAATTCGGCTAGTCTCTTACAAAAGCTCGCCGCTTCATCCCACTTGAGCATCTCCACTGGGTAGTTCGAAGAGTCGCCCTTCACGAGCTTATCTTGAAATCGGGAGGGGTTGTATCCCATGACTTTCTGAAATTGCGATTGTGTTACTTCCGTTACACCCAAATAATACCCTTTGGTGATCGTAACACGATGTAGAACTTCACCACTGTATCTTCCAGGCTCATCCTCGGGAGAGCCCATCCAAAAAGTGCCCGGCGGAATGTATCGAAACCTCATTTCGATGCTATTAACCAATTCTTGCTTCTCCATCAGCACTTCCCCAATCATGCAGCAAACAAACTAAACATGAAGCGGTCCCACGCATCCGATCGACTGAAGGTGACCCTTTTGACAAAACCCAGGCCAAAAACTATCGAATACACAAGGCCGATATACTCGAATCCCGCCAACAACTACCTTAACTCAAAACGGGGAGCTTTACGACGCCTCTGCTAAAATAACTCCCGGGACAACTAAACCAATATATAAAAAACGAATAGCACTTCACTAGCCACGAGCGAGAAAAAGGCATCTCCAACTGACACTTTCACTGGGCGATGTTGAATCTTTTGGAGATCGTGACGCTCGGCTCCCCACCCTTTTGGATTGACGTAGACTTAATCGAAGTTACTTGTACGCGAAAAGCCCAGGGTAGCTCCGCCTTGCATCAGTTCCTGCAACGCTTTTCATCGAGTACACCAACATACTAATGTCACCGCTGTCGCCGCCGACACAGTATTTGCAGGGTACTTCCGAAACTTGACTTGTTGGAACAAACAACTATTCAATTTTGAATTCCTGTCTTCAGTCGCTAACGAACGATGATAACGAGATTGACAAAACAATTGTTCCAGCGAAATTTGTACTTGTTCGGTAACCTAAAGGATCGCGATAACTTTCAGCCTCCCACAATCATCTAGCGGTCATTTTTAATGATCCATTGTCTAGGTTTCCCTTCAAGTCCTCCGTGCGGGATAGGGCACTGTTATTCTTCTGCAAAGATCTCATCGCCATACTTCTTCTGAAGCTCAAGCTTAACCCTCAAAAGAGCAATAGCCAAAAGTTTGCCATCGTCGGTTGTTAAATGCTTTGCAAATTTCCTAAAAAGCATAAGTAGTCCTGATAGGTCCTTTCCCGTTAGAGTTTCATCTCTCATTTCTTTGTCAAGCATCAATTCATAGTAGTTCAAAAACTCATCGTGGGCTTTGCGAATCTCCGATTCTGGGTCGTTCCAAGACGCAATGAGGAAAACCTTATCCGTGATTTGAGTAACGCGATCGAGTTTGTCACCTAGTCTGCCGATGTTGTCTAGCCAATCAGTTAAGTTCTTAGTTCCGATTGGTGGTTTCCAGTCCATAAGAGGTGCGAGCCTAGAGCGTTCTTTGATCTTTATCCCCCTCTCTTCGAGTCTTTGAATTCGACTCGCTCTGACTTGCGCATTGAATAGTTCGAGCGCATCGCTTTTTCGCGCAAGTGTTGCTAGTCTCTCCGTTTTCAATGCGAAATCTGGATCGTGTCCATACAGAAAGAACTGCGAATAAAAAGGATCATTGCGTATGCTCTGAGTGAATTCGTCCATCTTTACCTTGAATCTTGCTAGCTCATCCGGTGTCATAGACTGCAAGCCTTTGAGAATTGAATCTTCACTGTATGTCCAGTTCTTGCCAAACTCCTTACCTGTCTTGATCCACCAGTCTCTCTGCAACCTTCCAATCTCGTTGTGAATTTCAGGCGGTAGCATTGAGAGATTTTTGGCTGCATGAATATCAAATGCAAAGGTATTTTGTACATATAATCGCCATTTCTCGGATTTAAACTGATTAAACTGATGATGCACAGCCCATTCTTTTTTGCGAATATCTTCTACCATTCTCAAAAACTCTTCTTGAGCTTCTTTAGTTGGCAATTTACTCGCTTGGCTCTTTAGCCAGATAAAGAAGTTTTTATTGTAGTCTGCTGATCCCAAGCCACTTTGTACTCCTGGGCCCACAACATTCGGAATACCAGGTAGCATGGAACCTGTCTCATTAGTTCTACCAGGTGGTATTTGCGGAATATTGGGATCGGTCCCTCCTTCTTCTTGAAAACCAGTAAACAAGCCTACTACTGGAATTAGCCCGTCATGCGAGAACGATCGTCCATTTCTATTCCATTCCGTTCCCTTCGGCTTATCACCCAGCAAATTCCCAACCCCATTTTCCCAGTTTGCATACACATTCGAGGTGGCGACGTTATAGGTTTCGAGGGATTGGCCTTCGGTGAAAAGTAAGTCGGTGAGCGATTCGCGGCTGGAGAGTTGCCAATCTTCCATCGCATCAAGTATGGCGGCATCATGCGCGGCTTGGGCACTCGCACGTGAGGTCGAGAAAGCGGCTTGTGCATTGGCGGCGGTAATGGCTTTCACCGTCCAGGGAGTAGTGCCTAGAGTGGTCGAGCCGCTGAGGGTGTTGGCCCAAGAGGTGTCGCGGGCAGCGTAGTACTGCGCGTCGCGAGTCTTAATCGCGCTGCGGCGCGTGGCCCCTTCGACGCCTGTGTCGCCGTTGGATGATGCTGAACCATACTGGGCATCGAGCGAAGCGACCACTTGATCGTAGGTGCGTTCCGCCCCAGCGATCGAGGCTTCTTTGTCTTTGGTCGCTTGGGCTAATGTAGAATTGAGCTGCGTCAACGCCGCTTGTTCGGCACTCTTGCGAGCGGCTTCGGCATTAGTGGTGGCTGTGCTATGAGCACTATTGGCATTATTGACCGCAGTCGTGTGAGCAGATTCGTTACCCGTGAGTTGCTTCTGCAAATCCGCATTCGCCAGCGCAATCTCTTTATCGCGATCCGCTCGCATTGTTGCTTCGGCAGCTGTTTCACTGATCGTCATCAAAGTCGAAAGATACAGCTCCCGGGCCGTGGCGGTTGTAGTTTCATAAGCCTTAATCGCTGTGCCAACGGTCGATGCATAAGTGATACCGGCATTCTTGACACCAGTCGTGCGAAGCAGAATGTTGGCAGTAGTACTGTTGGTATAAGTGGTTTCGATGCCAC
>JBILTA010000448.1:0-4963 GCA_044371785.1 Pirellulaceae bacterium
TCTGACGCAGCAACTTGTCAAATTCGGTGTTCTTTTCGATTCGAGCCACCGAGTTCGCTCGTAGTCGTTCTAGCAAGTTGCTGTTGACCTGTTTGTAATCGGAATGTTCAGCCGCTTTAACGCGATCACTTTCCAGCGCGTAATCTAAATCGGATTCACCGATGTCCATCTGGGCCGTAATCGAAGGCAAAATCACATCCGAAGGCACGCCTTCCTTCTGAGTGCTTTGACCGTCGGGCAAATAGAATTGCTGAATAGTGATCTTAAGTGCGCCCCATTGCGGTCCTTGGTTGCGAGACAGGGCAGCCCCGAGATCCATCAAGCTTTGAACTGTTCCCTTTCCGTGTGTCGTTGGATCGCCAATCACGATCCCGCGATGATAATCACGGATAGCACCAGCAAAGATCTCAGAAGCACTAGCACTCTGCTTGCTCGCCATAACGACCAGCGGACCTTCCCAAGTTACGCCAGCGTCATCATCTTTGTAAACCTGAACAGCACCATCGGGCTCTTTAACTTGAACCACTGGGCCTTTGTCAATGAACAATCCTGTCAAGTTAATGGCTTCGGTCAAGCTACCACCACCGTTACGACGCAAATCCAAGACAACCGCATCAATACCCTTTGATTTAAAGTCCGCAATGATCGCACGCACGTCGCGAGTTGTACTGCGGAAGTCCTGTGCGTTGTTGCGTGCACCTTCCATATCCATGTAAAAACTTGGCAGGTTGATATAACCAAACTTATAAGGTGTTCCATCGGCTTTTTGACCGTAGTCTACGACTTCACCACGAGCGGCCGAGTCTTCCAACTCGATCTTGGCACGCTGAATAACAAGCGTCTTAGAATCGCCACCGGTTGCTGGCTTAATGACCAAACGAACGTAAGTCCCAGCTGCCCCGCGGATCATTTCAACCACTTGATCCAACTTCATATCGACAACGTCTACCAAGTCGCCGGACTGCCCTTGGCCAACGCTTACCAAGCGATCGCCAACTTTCAACTCGCCTTGCTTGTCGGCGGCTCCGCCTGGCACAATGCTCGATACGGTCACGTAACCATCTTCGGAACCCAGCTGAGCTCCGATTCCCTCAAGCTTCAACCCCATCAAGATTCGGAAGTTTTCCAAAGTCTTGGGAGCCATATAGGTCGTGTGTGGATCGAGACTGCTGGTGATCGAGGTGATGAAGATCTCTAGCAATTCGTCGGCATCGGTTTGGTGCCAACGAGTGGACAGTGTTCGATAACGACGGTGAAGTCGATCACGAATCTCTTCGTCGGTCAGCTTCTTGACTTCGTTTTTTGCGTCCGGCGTATCCTGACGTCGAATCAAGGAACCACTATCGGCATCTGCTTTGAGCAAGAGAATGCTGTATTTGATCTGTCGGCGCCAGCGATCATGGGCTTCTTCTGGAGTCTTCGGATATTGAGCCGCCTTGCGATCGGCAACCATCATTTCGTCAGCGTTAAAGTCGTGTTCTGAGTCGATAATCTTGTGCACATCTTCTATTCGCTCGTCGACGCGTTTAAGGAACAACTTAAACGTCTCGTAAGCGAATGTGATATCGCCATTCTGAACGACCATATCATCCAGCTTCGATTCGTTGGCCATCAATTGATCGATGTCGGATTGAAAGAAGTAAAGCTTCAATGGATCGAGAGCTTCTAAGAACTGCTTGAATGCTCGTTTCGAAATTTCGTCGTCGATCTTCCGGCCCGTGAGATGCAACTGCTGTACCTGGCGTGCCAGAGTTCTAGTGATGGCTCGGTCAAGTGACCGTGGGCCCGTCATGGTTTCGACTCGTGGAGGCGCTTCAGCAAAACTGCGATTCGAGGTCGCGGTCCATAAACCACTGCATAACGAGCAAAAGACGACACCATTCCTCGCGAATTTTGCCAGGTTCCAACGCATCGATTAACCCTTAATGTCAAATTGAAATTCAGTCATTTGGTGTTCGGCAGCATTCCAGCGCGGTCCAAATTCCTCGCGACCACTACAGATTCGCTAAACCCCCGCGAGTGAATCGTAAAACATCCCCCAATCGCGGGCAACATCGAAAGTACATTTATGCTGGTACGGGCCGAAATGTGTGCTGGTTCGCCTTTCCCCCTTCAAATACCGCATTTCGCTCGAAGGAGTACACAACCATTGCAGTATTGCCATTATCGGAGCTAAATCAACTTCCGCGGAGTCGAGTTGCCAAAGTGACCCAAAATTGAAACACCCGAACACTAACCCGTTGGGACCAATTTAAATCAACTCGGAACCTTGCAAATTTACACAAGATCAATTTTCCCTATCTGGATTGTTGATTCCGGCCACATAACAATGGTCAGACGCTGGGGAGCACATCGCAGCGGCTACAGCCGAAATGAGTACCCGAAACGGCGATTTTCTTCGCCAATATTCCAGAACTAGCCCCCAAAAGGTACTATATACTCAGTGCGACATCGACTCGGCGGGAACATGGAGCGTCGGGGAACCAACGGGCAAATGAATTGGGAGTTGTTATGGCAAATTTGATTGCAGTCAATGGACCATTCGCTGGACGTACGTACGACCTTAACGCGTCTCAGGTTGTTCTTGGACGACATCCCGATTGCTCCATCATTTTGGACGGCGCAGGCGTTAGCCGTACCCATGCCGCAATCAATCAAAAAGCCAACGACTTTGTCATCGAGGACCTCAAGAGCCGTAACCGTACCTTCGTCAATGGCGTGATCATTGAACACCCCACCATTCTCCGTGATGGCGATTTGATTCGAATATGCGATCTGGAATTCTCTTTCCACGCTCGCACCGCGCCCGTCCAACTTGAAAGTAATGCCGGTAACAAAGACGGAAGTAGCTTCGGTATCCTTTTGGTAGATGATGGTGACGATAGCCCTCAAGCCTTTACCTCAAAACTCGATTTGACGGGTAGCCAATCCGGCTCGATGTTCAGCACTTCGGCGGAAGCCAGATTGACGGCTCTTTTGGAAATTTCGAATGCCTTGGGACGGGCTATCTCCTTAGAAGATGTTTTGCCTAAAGTACTCGATAGCCTCTTCAAAATATTCTTGCAAGCAGACCGTGGCTTTATCGTTTTGCGAGGTTCTGACGGAGAACTTCGCCCTCGCTGGTCCAAAACTCGCCGAGAAAGCCAAGAAGATAATATCCGCATCAGCCGTACCGTTCTCCGCGAAGTCATGGAAAGCAAGCAAGCGATTATCTCCCAAGATGCTACCGTTGATGATCGCTTCAGTTCGAGCGAGAGTATTGCCGATTTCCGCATTCGCTCCATCATTGTTGCTCCGCTTCTGAACAGCAACGATGAAGCGATTGGCGTATTGCAAATGGATACTCAAGAGCAACGCAACCGCTTCGAGCAGAAGGATCTTGAAATCCTGATGGCTGTCGCGAACCAAGCGGGGATCTCCATCGAAAACGCTCAACTTCACGAACAGATATTGGAAAGCAAACTTGTCGAACAAGATCTTAACCATGCCCGCATGGTACAAATGGCCTTTGTACCTGCTACACCTCTGACATTACCTGGTTACGGCTGCTTTCATTATTACAATCCGATGCAGCAAGTAGGTGGAGACTACTTCGATTATATCCACTTGCCTGACAGCAAAATAGCCATTGTTGTGGCTGACGTCACAGGGCATGGTATCGCTGCAGCCATGTTTATGGCCAAAGTATCTGCAGAAACTCGATTTGCTCTTGGCTCCGAAGATGACCCAGCTCAAGCGATTACCTTGCTCAACCGACGACTCGCTCGTTTGATGGTCGAGCGATTTGTTACCATGATCGTAACGATCCTCGATCCACGCACGGGCGAAGTCATCACCGTAAATGCGGGACACATGCCACCTATCGTGCGACGTGCTAATGGCGAAATTTTCGAACCTGGCAAAGAGGAAGCGGGCTTGGCGCTCGGCATTACTGACGACTGGGAATACGAAGCCGTCAAGTTCCGTCTAGAACACAGCGATATTTTCGCCCTTTATACAGACGGTATCAACGAGTGCGTGAACGAAAAAGGAGATCAATTCGGGATTCAACAGATCACGAAAATCATTTCTGAAAAGAAAATGTCCCCTTCAAGCCTCGGCGAAACAGTCATGACACAGGTTACTAAACACATTGGAAAAGCGCCCCCCTTCGATGATATGTGCTTAGTGATCTTAGGAAGAAATGATCCAGCCGCTCAAACTCTTTAAAAGAGCGGCGAATCATCAAATGTAAGCGAATGAAGAATTAGGGCCGGCTGGCGGAAAGCCACAGCAAGCCAGCCCCTATCGGTGTTTATGTCACCTTGAGTCGACGAAACGTGCAACCAACTTCTCTATCAGTGCGCCGCAGCGTCTTTCGCGGCCTCGCGACGTGCTCGGGCCGCTGCCATAAAGGATTGCACACATAAGCCTACAAACACCAAACACAGAATCGACATCGACCAGACAGAAATGGTGGCCAGCATGTTGACAGGTTTTTCAGGGTCTGGTGCCTTCAGTAAAGCCGAGGCTCCTCGCCCACCAGCTACCAATCCACCGATCAATGCAATTGCGGCCGCAGCATGCATTGCGTGTTTACGCAAATGATCCTTCATGGCAATCGCACCACACAACATCAACAAACCACCAAAAATCGCCGGTATGAACAATGTTGGGCTTGGTCCCTTCTTTACCCCTTCAGCTACTGAAACTGGTGTACCGACTCCCGCTGACGCAAGCCCAAAACTCACGACTGCCAACAAAACCAACAAGACCCCAAACAACATTGCCTGCTTTGGCATACTCATACTCCGCTTCCCTATTCTTTAGTTTGGTAAAGTCGTCCCTGATAAGTTTCACGCAACTTAAACTCGTGCTCAACCGCGGTTCGCACCGCCGCCTTATCAAGGCACCAAGATGGACCAACAAAAAAATTCGCTGGCGCATCACCCGTAATTCGTTCCACAATAGTGTGAGGTGGCAA
>JBILTA010000449.1:0-4949 GCA_044371785.1 Pirellulaceae bacterium
GCTTCTTGAGCTACAGCTCCGGCGGCCCACAGAACATCACAGGCAGCCCATACACCCCAACACTCATCGAAGCGATGGCAACTCGCGATCGCGGCGAAGTTTTCTCGGTTGAAGAGTAGTCTGGGATTGATAGCTCACTTTACTATGACTTTGAAGTGAGCTGATTTGATTGTCAAAGAGCAAAGATCCCGGTGAGTCATTCGTAGCTCACTGGGATTTCTTGGATTCAAAGTACGATTTTCGATTCAATTAACTCAATGAAGGATTCATCTGTGTTCAAAAAAATGCTGATTGGTGCCTTGTTGGCAACCTCTCTAATGGCAACCGGCTGCGGCCCAACGGAAGAAAAAACCCAAAATCCTGAAGCCATTCCAAATATTCCGCCTAGCGACCGTAGTTCTCCCCTGCCTGGTACCGACACCAAAAACACTTCCGGTGGTAAGCCAACTAAACCAGCAAATTAGTGGTTTCCCATACGAATCTTTGGTTTCGTAAATGCATATACGTAAGCAAAGCCGCGCTGGTTCTGCCAGTGGCGGCTTTTTCTATCTTTTTTGTAAGAATCCGCCACGCAGGGCACCGGAAAATCACTCCTAGCCTCTCGATTGGCGAACTGCGGCCGAATACTAGACCTGTCACTGAACGACCTCTGCATTTCCCACTCACCGTGGGCTCTTGCGCATTTGAAGTCCCCAAATTACCACCAGATAGACTATTGCCCCTAACCCAATCCAGCGAATCCAGCCCCCCTTGAAAACGATCGTGCCATTCACCGCGATGAAACTCAAAAAAGCGTAAACCGCCCAGCGATACCAAAACGGCAATGACGTATAAAAATCTTTGCGGAGCCATCGGCAAAGAGCATCGCTGAGCCATACCAAGACGAAAAGGTAGTTAACATAAAGTCCGAAGCCCACAGCGATGCCGAGCAACTCTTCCGTTTGCTGAGCCGTCGATTCAAATGCCTCTTGGTGACTACCGGCGTGAAATGCAACCAAGGCTCCAACACTATGCAACAACGCACAAATCGCCCCAATTAGCCAAACAGTGCGAACCTTATTGGAAACTTCCCTTGCTCCACTCAGTTGCATCGCGAAGACGATGACCATCGAGAGCATGGCAAAACGAATCGCCCACAGCGACGCATGCTCCCCCCATGTTTCAGCCATTTCAACAGCCAGCATCATCGCTATGCCCCAACCTCTCCTTCCGTGATCATTCTTTCCAAATAGACATGAGTTCAAAAAGCCTTAGTTCTTCAAGCGCCTTCGTACTTTGGCCATCGATTCGAATTTCGTTGCTACTACGGTCCACAATAAATGGAAGTGGAATATAGCAGAGGCCCTCGCTAGCGAAGACTTCAAGCCCTTGTCGATCTACAAAAATCGTCAGCTCTTCTTTTGACACATCACCCAACATCGCTGTGTGATCATGAACTTTTAGTTCCTTCCGATCAAAATCACACACCACATCGATACCGCGTACATTGAGACAAAACTTCCCCACCACTCCTCGCTTGAAACCACAATGCAACTCGAGCGTATCGGGTGCGTCGCACCGTATACCGGCGTCGGCACTTCGCTCGATATCGACCTTTGAAAAAATCTTACTGTCTCCACGCAGAGCTTTCATTTCCTTCACAGGCAAAAACGTTAAACGCGGCCCCGCTTCGGTTGACTTTAGCCCAACTTCAAGCGGCATTGTCATCGACTGATTGAAGGGCATACCGGGCGTTGGGGTTTGAAACCAACCGATCATGATGCGTCGCCCATCTTCTCTCGGAATATCGCTGAACGATTGCGCGGCATAAAACCCACGTCCTCGATGTCCGGGCAAACACTTCTCTTGCATTCTAAATTGGCTTCCATCAAATGTGCCAAGCCCATATTCCGAATTGGCCCCTAACATTACCCACATTCTTTTGCTGGGATCACCATCTATGGCCAATTCGAAAAAGTCAGGGCATTCATAGAGAAAATTCGTGTTCACTTCTCCTTCTACAATATTCTGGACTTCCCATTGCCGTAAGTTCGCGGACGTTAGGATATGTACCGTGTGTCTACCTCCATCCAAAGTCACATAGAGAACCATGACCCAGTGCTGACCAGGCTCATACCAAAAGACCTTTGGATCTCGGTTTCCTCCAGTGATCTGCGGTACGATGGGATTCTCTTCATACTTTGTGAATGTTCGTCCATCCAAACTGTAAGCCATGCATTGAACAGTTGGGGTACCGGCAGCCGTATAGAACAACAACATCGGTGGTTTGCCTTCACGCCCTAAACCACTACTATTTTTCCAATCTACGACGGCACTTCCACTAAACATTGGCCCCATCGCATCGGGCCATAGCTTATCCCCCAATTCCTCCCAGTGAACTAAATCGCGGCTGACGGCATGCCCCCAATGCATGTTGCCCCAGCCCCAACCATACGGATTGTGCTGAAAGAAAAGATGGTACTCGCCGTTGAAAAAAACCAGTCCGTTGGGGTCGTTGTTCCAACCACGTTTCGGCGAAAAATGAAAGGCTCCTCGGGACTCTTCCTGATATAGACTTTCAACCGCTGGCTCCCTATCCGAAACAAAGACACTCGACAATCCCGTTGCCCCTTCTGGATACTGGTCTACGTTGAGAACAAGCGTCTTTCCTTTCCATTGCGTCACATCCATCGATGCCCACCAATCCACCTGATCCACTGCCAGCTCAATGTCATTGCGAACAATCAACTCCCCATCAACGCTGAATTTGACGACTCGTTTAGGTGCTCCATTCTTGATGGGTATGTGCAAATAACGCCCGACCACATTCACTTCGAAAGGAACATCGATCAATATCCCAGGTGGCCGTCGATCGGTTTGAACAATATGGTCCACATTGACGTGCCCCCATCCTCCAGTTGCCTGATCCACAATTCTGATGGCGGCCTCTTTACCTAAGTACTCCTTCACGTCCCAACTCCCAACCTGAAGCGATTCCGATCCACCAGGCTGATTATTGTTACCCGTTGCTACACGGACCGTTTCGCCATTGATAACCAATTGCAAACAAGTTTTCTCCAAGTCCATCCCTCCACCGATCAAGAATGCAATGTAATTCCTTTCAACCTTGAACTTTGGCGAAACCAACTCACCTGTTGTGCTGTCACCGCCGTGATAGGAATTCACCAGGCCCTTGCCAAGATAACCGTCTACATGCATCTGATCCGGCAATGCCCCTTGAGCAGGACCTGTACCAAACGCCTCACCCAACGTCGACCAAGCCCCATAGTCCTTCCCCTCAAAATCGGCGATCACCAAGTCGTCCTGACCGTAGACAAGCAGCTCTGAACCCAAAAGCCAGCCCAAAATAGTCAACACGGTTAACCACACCACCCGGGCTTTCATTGGACAAAACATCATATCACCCACAGCAAAAAGTCGAGGAAGAGGACGGGCCCCCGCAAGCAGCCCAGGAGCACATTCTACCCACAAAATGCTAGCTGATAAGCAATCGCAAACTTGCTTGCCTGAATGGAAAGTCATTAAGTAGCAACAATCTGTTACAAGAGTCGTAATTTCCCACAATTTCTAGATACTGCCATGGACACAACCCACACTTTTGAAGAAACAGGTTGATAGCGTTTTATCTCAGCCGCCTTGAAATGAAACAGCTTGCCCAAGGATAGGGTCGATACTCTGTTAGGATGGCTTCTACTTTATGAACATTGACCTTCCAACCAAACCAGAAAAGCTCATTTTGGTTCACGGTACCTATGCAAATCGCAACAGCGATGAAGGTACCAGTTGGTGGCAGCTTGGAAGCACAACGACAGAGGGACTTCTCGAACGCTTGCCAGCGGATGTCGAATTGCCCAAACATGGCGAGGTCTTTCATTGGTCGGGCGAGAACAGCGAACGCGAACGTATCAAAGCGGCCGACGATCTACTTCATCATCTACGTAAGCTCGAAGCGGAAGACACCCATTACCATCTCGTTGGACATAGCCACGGCGGTTCTGTGATTTGGCACGCTTTACGGCAAAGTGTTTTGGAACGTCGGCCACTGGCTACACTTCGCAGCTGGGCTACCGTAGGCACGCCATTTCTTCATTTGAGATCCAAAGGTGGCAACAATGTCATGCTCTGGTTAAACGTAGCCTTGGCTTTGATCCTAGTTAAGCCCGCAGCAATCACACTACTCAAGATATTGCGGCTTTTTGCTGCCCCTGGCTCAGGCAATTGGCTCAATAACGTTGGCAGTCAAAGAATTGACCAAGTTACCTTTTGGAATACACCCGTCTTGTGGATCATGGAGCGACTAGGAGAGCCTATTGAACGAACAAGCCAAGGAATCAAAATCGGCGCCTTTCAAACAGGTGAACAACTTACCCTGACACAGTTCTTTTCTCATTACGAAGGCTGGCTCATTTTGGGTACCGCCTTGTTGATGCTATATATCATCATCAACATCATCATTTTTCTGATCAGCCCTGTGCTGGAATCCTTACGCATCAAGGCTGAACACCGCCTCGAAGATGATACCTTTGCAATCTATGGCAAACGTTGGCTGGGGCTCTGGTCACCTGATGACGAAGCGATCAACGGCTTACGCGCAACTTTAGGTCTATCTGTTTCATTTGTGTCGAGACTAATGATCCGCGAACCCGTCTTGCTCTCTGACTACTTGATGCTCGTCTCACGCCCATATTATTGGCTCCTCAATCCCATCTTTAACTTTGGATTAAGACCACTTTTGGATAAAACCGTACGTTCAATCGTCATCAAGAAAGCCCAAGGCAATAACCGCCCCGCCGCTGAAGTTATCCGCGTCGCCAGTTCACCTCTACATTGTGAATCAAACGATCCGTTTTTGCCTATCCCCGCTAAACTAAATCAACAAATCGTTGCCAAAGCCAACGAAAGTGCCGGTGGTGCCGCATCCACTTTCAGAAAACTCCTTGCAGCCCCAT
>JBILTA010000045.1:0-15478 GCA_044371785.1 Pirellulaceae bacterium
TGATAGATAGTGAATCGAAAAATCGATGCCGAGCCCGATGAGAATCGCGCCGAAGGCGGCGCTCAAGAGGTTGAGGTGACCAATCGCAACTGAGGCAAAAGTTAGGGTCCAAAGCAAGCCGAAAAGTAATGCAATCATCGCCAGTAGTGGCATTCGCAATGACCCGTAAGCGAAGATCAGCATGATTACCACACCGACCAAGCTGAACACACTGGCCAACATCATGTCCGTTTGAGTGCTTTGACCTTCATCCGCTTCGAGCACAGGCATGCCCGTAAAATAAAAACGAAGATCGGGATAACGTTCTTCAAAGAGGCTTATCTCTTCACGCAAAGCGGTTTGTTCGGCGACTGCTTCTTGTGGAGCATCATCGGGATGATGCAAGGACATCAAGCACAGTCCGATACGGCCTGCATCGTCTAGGAGCAGGCTCTGTTCGATGGAAGGGGAGGTATCTGTGGTTGCCGCGATGAAGGGCTGCCACATACCAGCTAAAGGAGGCTGTGTCGGGTCATTTAGGAATTTTTCGACGGCACTCAGTTCAGCTGCTAGCAATGGGAGCGCTTGTGCGTTGAGCAATTGATTCCATTGTTGCACGATCGGCGCAATGCTGGGCCGAAAGACAGGTTGGGTAAGTTTTTTGTTTGGGTTGTCGGGTGTGCTGTCGTTAGAACTCGTGTTCGTTGTTGGCGTGACGACATACGTTGCCGTTTGCAACAGTTGCCATAGTGATTCCAGGTTATCTGTGGTTGCTAAATGTAGGCGTTGATCGGCAAGTTGTGGGACGGCTGAATGGAACAGTACACCGCTGAAGCGTTTATCTTTCTCGAGTATTGTGCCGACATCGATCAACGCTTTCGAAACGCGTTGAGGATCGTCTCCTTCGATCAGGATAATTCCATCGTCTTGCTTGCCGAAGAGCTCGAGGTAGTGGAGCCAGCGTTGATTGTATTCCGCTCGAGTGTCGAGGAGATCTAGCCGCGACGTGCGGAACTGCAGAGTCACGGCTGAGTAAACAGTGCCGAGAATAGTGACGACACAAGCCACGCTCAAAAAAATACCTGGTCGCGCCAGAGCCATTTGAGTAAGGCTGGCAACGACCAGGTTGGTCCAGTGACGATTTCGATGGCGGAGTTGCGATGATCCCACGAATAGGTCTCGAACAAAGCATTAGAGATAAGTGATTGTTCGAGGTTGCTTAATATTCGTTGGCAACCTCCTTCGAGGTTTCTTCAGCGGTCGGGAGTTCGCTTTTAGCTACATGTCGTATGGAACGATTACGGACTTCTTCTGATAGTTTCGCAATCATTTCCGAAACGGGCATTGCACCTAAATCGCCTTGTAAGCGGTCACGCAAGGCAGCGCTGTGTGTTTCTGCTTCTTTAGGGCCAACAACGGCCATGTAAGGGATCAGTTCGACTTGCGCATCGCGAATCTTGGCTTGGACTTTGGCACCGCGCAAATCGGTAGCGACGCGGAAGCCCGCATCGGTCAATTCTTTCTCTAATTGCAAAGCGTAGTCGTTCGATTTTTCGCTTAGAGGCAAGATGCGGATTTGTTCTGGGGCAAGCCAGAGCGGGAAAGCGCCGGCGAAATGTTCAATGAGCATGCCGCAGAAGCGTTCCATCGATCCAAAGGGAGCGCGATGTATCATCACAGGGCGATGCATCTTGTTGTCTGCACCGACATATTCCAATTGAAAGCGTTCAGGTAAGTTGTAGTCGAGTTGCACGGTTCCCAATTGCCATTGTCGACCGATGCAATCGCGAACCATGAAGTCCGCTTTGGGGCCGTAGAAGGCAGCTTCACCTTCGCGAGAATGGAACTCGAGACCGGATTCTTCGAGCACTTTGCGCAACGCGGCTTCAGCGCGTGACCAATTTTCTTCGGAGCCAACGTATTTGTCGCTGTTGGGATCACGCAGCGAAAGTTGCACGCGATAATCGCTCAGGCCTACGCTCTTGAGAACGAACTTGGTCAGTTCAATCGTATTGCGAAACTCTTCTTCCACTTGATCATCGGTGCAGAAGATGTGTGCATCGTCTTGAGTTAAACCGCGAACTCGCAGCATACCGTTGAGTTCGCCTGTTTGTTCATAACGATAGACCGTACCGAACTCGAACAAACGCAGCGGGAGTTGTTTATAGGATCTGGGTTGAGCCTTAAAGATCTGGGCGTGGTGCGGGCAGTTCATAGGCTTAACCAGATAGCGCTCATGTTGACGTTGCCATTGGTTGAGCAGTTTTACTTTTTCCTCGGTTGGCAAGCTGATATCAAAACCTTCGATTTCGACACCGAGGACTTGAGCGGCTTGGAATAAGCGAGACTCGGCTTCGGCAACGAGCGGCTCATCTTTTTGGAGCATTTCGATCCAGGAGTCGACCAATCCGCCAGCTTGCGCGGTAAAGAGTGGTGGGAATTGGCTATCGCGATAGTAGGGAAAGTGACCTGAGGTTTCGTAGAGTTCTACGCGACCGAGGTGTGGGCTGAATACGGGCTGATAGCCGCGTTGTAGCAGTTCGTTGCGGAGGAATTCTTCCAGGAGGACACGGATGCGAGCCCCTTTAGGGAGCCATAAGCAGAGACCTTGGCCTACATCGGGGGTGATGTGGAAGAGTCCAAGTTTCTTGCCGAGTACGCGGTGATCGCGGCGGCGAGCTTCTTCGATTTGATCGAGGTAAGCTTGCATATCTTTGGGGCTGAACCAAGCAGTACCATAGACGCGTTGTAGTTGGCGACCTGCGGCATCACCTTTCCAATAGGCTCCAGCCACGGACATCAGTTTAAACGCTTTGATATAGCCGGCGTGTGGAATGTGAGGACCGCGGCAAAGATCGACAAACTCACCTTGTCGATAGAAGCCGAGTTGTTCATGTTCGGCCAAACCAGTTTCGATATGTTCAACCTTGAGCGTCTGCTTTAGGTCTTGGCAGAGTTGGGTTGCTTCGCCGCGGCCAAGAGAGAATTGTTCAAAAGGTTCTTCTTGAGTGACGATCTTCGCCATTTCCGCTTCGATGGAGGCAAAGTCATCTTCGCTCAGTTTGTGTTTGAGATCGAAGTCATAATAATAACCCCCAGCGATCGTGGGACCGAAGGCCAAGGAAACATCCGGGAACAGTCGCATGATGGCGCGGGCCATCACGTGAGCGCAGGAGTGTCGCAGCACATCGAGTGATTCTGGATCTCGGTCCGTTAGCAGTCGAAGTGGCACGGGACGTTGGTCGGTGAAGGTGGTTAGGGGGCGAGTCGCATCCACGGTACGGTCACCGATTCGAGCGGCGACGGTCGCTTTGGCGAGTCTTGGACCGATCTGCATCGCCACATCCATGGCTGAAGCGTTATCGTTACATTCCAGAATTTTTCCATCGGGCAGTTGGACTTGAAGCACTGAAGGGCCTCCTGCGTCAAACAAGTTTTGATCGGTCTGGGTCGCCGGCACAAAGGGCGAATAGCCCACCGATCTTCAAACTAAGCGAGTCTGCCAATAAAGATGCTGATCAGCACTGGGCGTTCATTTCCCATTCGCCGATCCATCGCTTAGCCCTACCAAGATGGCTCATAATGAGCGAATTGACAATCGGGGATAGAGGCATTCGACGGCAAAATCGGGGCGGAAAGGCAATCCGCGGAGGGTAATGTTGTGAATTCTAAGACGCGAATTCGAATTCGCGAATGAGGGGTGGTGGCTCGTCGTGCGTTGAAAATGGCCAACGTTTATTGCAGTTTCCAATGCACACGACGAAAGGTGACGGCTTAGATCGTTTGTTGCATGTCCGCAGGAGAGGTAAGCAGGCATGGCATCAAAACGGATTGTGCAGCGACGGATTGTGATAACAGTGGGGCCGAGGTTGCTGATGGTGGCGGAGTATTTGGTCTGGAGGCGGTAGGATTCTTTTGGCGATAGATTCGCTCTATTAGCTCTTCATAACCGCTGACCATAGAGTCTAAGGACCAGCCTTGTACGATGTGATCTCGGCCGTTCTTGCCAAGTTGCTTGGCGCGCTGGGGTGAACGGAGAAGTTCGCAAACGCGGGAAGCCAACGCAATGGCATCTTCAGAGGGTACGAGAAACCCCGTATGGTCATCGATTACGGTCTCGCGGATGCTGCCCACATCGGTGCTGACGACGGGGATACCGGTTGATAGAGCTTCCAAAATCGAAACCGGGTTGGCTTCGTTGAGACTGCACAGCGTGAACACATCGAGCGCAGCCAGTAGGTGGGGAGTGTCATGCCGGCTTCCAAGGAGATGGAAGCGATGTTGTAGTCCGAGTTCGGCGATTTGTTGCTCGATATGCGGGCGTTCAGGGCCGTCACCGATAATCAAGAAGTGACATTCAGGTTGCTCGGTGAGGATACGAACAGCTGAGCGAACGAGCAGGCCGTGATTTTTTTCAGGACGAAGTGCGGCAACAATACCAACCAGAGGTGCAGTTTCTGGAATGTTAAGTTGGCGACGAATCAAACGACGCATTTCCGATTTAGGTTGGAATTGGGTCGTATCGACGCCATTAGGAATGACCTGCACTTTGTTCTGGGGAAAACGTTCGAAGGTGGATAGGAATTCACCATGCGCTTTGGCGACTGCGATAAAGGCATCGGTCCAGCGTGTTAGCAAGCGGTTGATTTTTCCAACTCCATCAGGCCAGCCTGTGCTGTGTAGAGCTGAGCAAATTACAGGTACTTTGGCTTGCTGAGCCGCGAGTCGACCCCAAAACATTTTGTCGCCAGCGCCTACGGTAATTACAGCAGAGGCTTGATGCTCACGAAAAATTTTGGCGAGTCGCGGGAGGATGCCGACGTCCCATTTCGAGCGGAGCAAATTGTGCCATGTGGGGACTTCGGCTGCGAGTTGCGTTCCGAGTTCCCCGAGTTCTTTGAGGCAGACTAAGTGGGGTGAAAAGCGTTGTCGATCCAGACGACGAATCAAATTGCAGAGCAGCACCTCAGCGCCACCCACAGGCATGCTGGTGATGATGAAAAATACATTCAGTCGATGTTCGACTTCTTCGGTAAAGAGCGTGTCTTGGTGTGCAGCGTGCTGATTCATGGAACGGATTGATTTTAGAAATAGGGCTCGAGTGTATTTAAAACGCAGCGGATGTGGGGGGGCCCGTCAATATTGGAAGCGGTGGTAATACGATCGTATTTGGTGTGCTGGCTTGCTGTTGACCTTCGGCGGTGTGCGCTTTACCTAATGGTGAAAACGCGAAAGGGAACTGTTTTTTGCGGCGAAGTTTGCGAGGGTCGAGCGTTAGCCAATTTTTGAGACGCAGCATTCCCGAATCGCCATGGATGCGTCGGATATGCCAAAGGTCCGTGTTGGGCCGGTTGAATTCGCCGTAGGCTGAGCACATGCCCTTAAGGTTTGCTTCTCGAAGTACATCGATCGCAACTTGGCTCATGTGTTGAAGGTCGCCATAAGGGAATGCGAAGTAACGTATGGGTTTACCGGTCAGGGCTTCGAGGACACGGATATCACCCAAGATTTCGCAGCGTACTTGGTCGATCGAAGTGACTTGTCCCATGTCTGCATGGCTGCGAGTGTGGCCACCGATATCGACACCATGATCGGCAAGAAAACGGATTTGTTCGGGCGTGTTAGGACGCAAGTTTAGACCGAGCTTTAGATCGTGAGGAAACGACTTTTGCGAGAGTATGTAATTCGATGATACGAAATAAGTAAACGGAATTCCCTCTTGCAGCAACATTGGAATGGCTTGGTCAAAGTTCTCTGCGTAGCCATCATCAAACGTAAGAGCAACCATCATTTTATGGCTGGATGGGTGGCCCGTTTGTGTTTGGAGTGTGTCGAGAGAGACGATGTCGAAGTTGTTTTTTAGGTATTGAATGTGTCTACGGAAGTCGTTGTTGCTGATGGTCCAAGGGGTCAAGTTAGTGTCCGCAACGCGATGGTAAAACAGGGCTGCAGATGGAAGCTGTCTCGCATGTCGAAGTCGACGATTAAGGGCGAATCGCACAGGTTGTGATGCTGCATAATAAGATGCAAGCAGGAGGTGTTTCGCAGTGGTGCGCATTCAGAGCGGCCTTAAACCAATCGACGAAAATTGCAGAAAAGAACGCTTTATCTGGACGCTTTTGGTGCTGCTCGCGTCTATCGGAGGATGGAGGCGATAGCGCGACATGCCACATCAGGTACGCGTCTACTGGCAAGTTGTCTTACAGCGGGGTGTCGTGCACCGTGGTGTGCGAGAAATGCACGAAATTTGTACCGGTTTTGTGTAAAAGTGAGGACGGTAGGGGCTGGAACTACTTCTTTGAGGCCCCGCGATTCGGGAGGGTAGCGTTGGTTTGGTTAGGATTTCCTGAAAAAAGTTTCATATTTTCTTGACATAAAGGGTGGGGAGGCATTCAATGGGACTACGGACACATTGGGTTCGTGAAACAGTTAAAAGACGCTGACTTTTACGAGGTGATTCGACGGCCTGTGTTTTGAGGACCGGTGATTTAAGGATTATTGCAGATTGAAATCTGATTGGCTGCTGACGGCATTGCTGCTGCTAGCGTTAGTCTTTCAATGAGCATTACGAATTGAATTTCTGGGAAGAAACGCAAATTTAGGAAGAAACGAAAATTTAGGAATCGGTGCACTGGATTGCTTCTTTGAGTCGATGACAACGTGAGAGTTGTTTAAAAATTAAGGTTGGCCAGGAAATTGCCCACCTTAGCTATGTTCATTGGAAGATTTCGTTGTTGGTGTGCCACACGTTCGAGAAAGAGTAAACACAAGCTGCGACAGAACTCGGGTTTCTGCACTTTCGTCCTTGATCCCATTTTTGTTGAACTGATTTCGGTACGTCGCGAAATGTTTACTAGTTCTACCCTTGTAGGGCAAATTGACAACAAAACTTCGGTGAAATAGTAGTTAAGAATTTCCCGAGTTTTGCTCTAAAGGTTACGAAATGAAACGAGTTGGAAACGTTAAAGGGTGGAGCCGTGGTGGTTTCACACTAGTTGAATTATTGGTGGTTATTGCCATCATCGGTATTTTAGTTGGCTTGTTGCTTCCTGCAGTTCAAGCTGCTCGTGAAGCCGCTCGACGCATGCAATGTTCCAACAACTTGAAGCAACAAGGCTTGGCGTTGCACAATTTCCATGACGCTTACAAGCGTTTCCCGCCAGGCACTTTGGGCCCAGTTGCTTTCCCACCTGCCAACGCAGCTGGTAATCATCAGTTCATTGGAACGTTCTTTTTCTTGTTGCCGTACATGGAACAGACAAACGTTTATAACAACGTAGCTGCGGCATTAAATGTGGACGTGAACCGTCATCCGTTGACCACCGACACCACCGGCAATCCAAGCCCACCGATTCAGTCCTACTGGAGCAACGCGGCTTCTTGGGCTGCTTGCCAAGTCAAGATTCCAGGATACGTTTGCCCTTCGGCTGACCCATTCAACAACACCAACACCTTTGTGTACACCTACACCAACGGTTTGACTTTGACTGGTGGTTATTTTGCTTCCGCTCGCCCAGAAATGGGTCGTACCAACTATGCTCCTAGCTGCGGTGGTATCGGTGAAGCTCACACCAACGCAACGGGTTGGGGTCGTTACTCCGGATTGTTCTGGCCACGTTCCAAGAAGCGATTCTCGGATTGCGTTGACGGAACCAGCAACACCATGGCATTCGGCGAAGTTTTGGGCGATCGCATTGCTCAAGGCCCAATGTTGTACGCTTTCACTTGGATGGGAATGGGTGGTCATCCATCCGCTTGGGGTCTTCCAAACCCATTGAATCGTCCAGGTTGGTACCAATACGGTTCGATGCACCCTGGCCAAATCATGGTATGCTTGGCTGACGGTTCGGTTCGAGGTGTCAACGGTACTGTTGACTCTTTGATGTTCCGTCGCTCAACTGGTGCAGTTGACGGTGAAATCCACAACACCTACGAAGAATAATAATCTTCGCGAAGTTTTGGTTTTCTAGTGAGAATCCATTTTCAGGAGTTTACTAGTGTCTAAGTTGTTCAAAGTTTTCAGCTTGTGCGTGGTAGCATTGGTTGTAGGTAGCGTTGGTTGCACGAAACCTGCAGAATCGGAAGCGAAGGTTACTTCGCAGACGACTCCGACAGAAGCGCCATCCGGTGCTCCAACAACCCCACCATTGCCAAAGCTGTAATTCGAATGGCCTTCGGCCTTTGAAAATTGCTTTCGGAAGCTAGAGGCCGAACGGAGAAATCCGTTCGGCTTTTTTTGTTGGTGATATGAACTGGCAAGTTAAACGGATTAAAAAGAATTTTCCTTTTGTTTGAGACCATCAGCTTGCCGAAAATGACCGTAGCTCAATAATGAGCTCGACGTTTCTCCATCGGGGCAGATGGCATTGTTGCGGAAGGCCTTGGAGAAATCGCCGGTTCGTGATGGCGTTTGCCCGGATCTCTCAATGTCGCTCCCTAATGGGGCTCAATGGCTGGCTCGACTTCGTTTCTTTTTGGTCTTCTTGATCCTCGCTCTTACGACGTTCGAGTGGCAGTATTTGGTAGCCGAGCGCATGGGTGCCGAGTCCGGCGGCGTGACACTCGGCCTGTCGTACAGTATTGGCACCTTTTCAACAGTCATCGTTCTCGGTGGCTTGGCTTACTTCGGTAGGTCACTGGCGATAACGCGCATTCCCTTGGCTTTGCTCTTCGCCAACAGCCTTCTCAGTTATGGCGTTGTGCAATTCATTGATCGTTGGCCATGGCTTTCAGATTGGATGTTCGTGGTAACAGCTTGCCATGCATCACTAAACCTACTTTCACTTTCAATCGAAGTCTCAGCTGTTCAATTGCGAGAGGAGTTAAGTTACCCTCGTATTCGGGTGTTTGGGTCATTGGGATATCTCGCAGCGGCGTTTATGTCTCAACTCTGGGGAGGGGCATTGTTCCCGGTGATTATTGCACTGGCCGTCATAACGCTCGCATTGCCCTTCTTGTCGCAGGGGCTCAATACGTCCGCTGGGCGATTGGTGGCGCCCTCAGCAAATCGACTGAGGGCGATCATTTGGCTCTCCTTGGCCGCATTTGTTTTATGGAGTGTATCTCGAGGCTTTGAAGTCATGGGTCCGATCTATTTGAGATCCACGACAGACAACGGTTTGATGTGGTTGACCGTTCTCATTATTTCCGAATCGGTTTTGTTGCAATGGATCGATCGGCTGAATTCTAACTTTGTCATCCTCGTTGCCGCGTTGATGTGGGCCGGAGTTTACGGACTATTTGCATACGGCCTTTCGCCGATGACAGCTTGTGCAGCTTTGTTGATGGCCGGCTTCAATTGTCCGGCACAAGTGGTCATGCAGTCACAGGTAGGTAAGTTGTTCCCGGGAATGCCTACAGCCCAGGCCGCATTGTCCATTTCAGGGGCTGCCGGTGGTTTCGTCGCAAGTTTGTTCTATGTCTGGGTTGCTCGGCAGTTAGGTGATAGTATCTTAGGTTATTGCATCGTTCAAAGTCTCTTAGCCGTTCCGTTGTTGTTTCTGTGTATGCTTCAAGTGCGACGGCAATCAACAGGGCCAGGTCCACCCATTGAAATCGCGCCGAAGACTATCGACTCTGCTGACGAAGGAATGGTTTCGCAAGCTGCTTAGGCCCATAGTTGATATTTCAATGCGATCGATCGCGTAGCCGTTTATGTGGTAATCATTAAGGTTCGCGAACTTTCTTGATCCGTATGGGCACACCCGGTATTCTGCTTGGTTGATTCACTCGGATCGCCTTCGTGTTCGCCCAGCGTGGAAGCAAATACATGTCCCATTCTTTGGTTGAGTCGGCTCTCGAATTTTCTGCAACACGCCTTGGTCGACGAGCTTGGTTGCAGGGCGCTTCGTTACTGCTTTTGACAAGCAATGTTCAGTCTGCCAACGCTGCCGAGGCAACGGTTCGCCTCCGCGTTGGGCTGGTGACTGATATGCATCATGCAGACAAGCCCGCCGCGGGAACGCGTCATTATCGTGAAAGTCTCGGGAAGCTCGCGGAGGCTGGGCGACAATTTCGTGAGTCACCCGTTGATTGTTTGGTTGAACTCGGCGATTTCATTGATGCAGCCGAAAACGTAGAAACAGAATTGGGGTATTTGAATACAATTCAAACATCGTTTCGCGAGTTATGTGCTGACAGGCATTATGTACTCGGTAATCATTGTGTCGATACGCTCACCAAAGAAGAGTTTCTAAAGGGTGTTGGGCAGGAGAGATCTTATTTCTCTTTCGATCGAAACGACACACATTTCGTCGTTCTCGATGCATGTTTTCGCAGCGATGGAATATCGTACGGCCGAAAGAACTTTCAATGGACCGATGCGAACGTTGCGCGAGAAGAACTGGATTGGCTGAAAGAGGATTTATCGCGAACCCATTTTCCGACCGTTGTATTGGTGCACCAGCGACTTGATAAAAGCGGCAGTCATGAAATCAAGAATAGTGCCGAAGTTCGTAAGGTTCTGGAAGATTCAAAGAAGGTGGGGTTGGTGTTGCAGGGGCATAGTCATAAAAACGACCTGCAAGACATTAACGGGATTCACTATTGCACGTTAGTGGCGATGGTAGAAGGGAGTGGCGAAGAGAATAACGGATATTCAATTTTGGAAATCATGAGTGACGATTCGTACCGACTGCAAGGATTTCGTCAGCAGAAGGGTTATAATTGGCGAAGCTGATGTGTGGTGGCCGAGTTTTGTGGTTCAAGTTTTGGGAGTGTAGGGTTATGAGAATACGTCTATTGCTCACAGGTTTCAGTGTTTTGTTGGCTATTGCCGGATGTGATGATAGCGCATTGGTTCAATCGAAACCGGAAGGTTCTTCGGCAGCTGCAGTTCCACCGGCGGTTGTAACCGACACGTCCAGCGGGAGTGCTGCGGAAGCTGGGGCGGAAACGAGCGGAAGTGCGGGGGTAGCACAGAAGGCAGGGGTCGGTGTGGGGTTGCGGGGTGATTCGCTTCGCAGCGAAGAAGGTGTCGGGAAGATGATCGCTGCACCAGCCGTGGCATATTTCAATGTGCGAGAAAAAGCTGTCTTTGAAATCCAGATCCCGCATGCTCTCAATCTCTATAAGGCGCTTGAGGGTAAGCTCCCCAAATCACACGAGGAGTTCATCGAAAAGATTGTTAAAGCGAACGCCATACAGCTTCCCGAATTAAAGCCTGGGATGAAATATCGCTATCGTCCTGACCAAGGTGATCTTGGCGAATTGTGGGTCGAGCCCATTGAATAAAGCTCCGCGATTTCCTTTGAAATCTTCTGCTGACAACGGTTGCATTGAAAGTACTTGATCTCGTTTCATGCCAATCTCGCTTACAAGTTGTGATCGCAATCCCAAAAGTGGAGTGCTTGATTGAAGCAGGGATAGTGAGTTCGAGTCACTATAGCATGGCTCGCTGTAACTTGGCTTGAATCATCGGAGCATGAAAGATCCTTGGGGGTACTTTCTGGTGAATTTCGCGCGCCTCGCGCGAAACTGTCGTCTGTTTCTAGTGTTGAGTTGATGGCGTGTATTTTCACGCAAGGTCAGACTTCGAGTCACTCTATCGTGTTGAGTGATTCGGCTCACAATGATTTGATGAATTGGTTGCGAAAATCATGGCGTTTCTTCCTGTGCCTATGAGGCGGCGTAGAGAAGCAGACGTACTGGTGCCTCTGGTGGCGAATGAGTTCGCGTGAAATGCAATCAACGAGCGTGTGTTGTCAGTGAATGAACGCTAGACACACATATATGAATCATTGCGAGTATTTTGGGTGTTGATATCGAAGGGGAAAATCCTTTCGAAGCAGCATTGAAATTCCTGTCTGAAAATATGCGCGGAGACAACGTCGAAGAGCAGCTTGAGAACTGTTCTCGTCGTCGATTGTCGCAAAGGTTCGATGGTTAGGTTGTTTCGTATACAGAGGTTTGTGCTTTCGCGTTGGCTGCACAGAGAATTCAGAAGTTGTCCTTGATCCCATATTGATGTTCTGTGTCTGCTGAAGTCTGAGTCCATGTCATCGTTATACGTTGCTGCGAATCCAAAATCCGATGCGATAGGAATAAGGTTTATTGTTTTTCTATCGAGGTACATGAACATGAGTTTTGTTGGGAAGCGAAATCGGCTGCCAAGCGGTTTCACCCTGGTTGAATTGTTGGTCGTTATTGCAATCATTGGAATCTTGGTTGGCTTGTTGTTACCTGCTGTGCAAGCTGCTCGTGAGGCTGCACGCCGTATGCAGTGTTCAAACAACTTGAAACAGCAAGGTTTGGCATTGCACAACTTTCATGATGCTTACAAGCGTTTCCCGCCTGGCTGTTTAGGGCCAGTAGCCTTTCCACCTGCCAATGCAGGCGGAAATCATCAGTACATTGGAACGCTGTTTTTCTTGCTGCCATACATCGAGCAGACCAATGTGTATAACAACGTTTCGGCGGCATTAAATGTTGATGTGAATCGTCATCCATTGACTACGGATACGACAGGCAATCCAAGTCCACCCATCCAGAATTATTGGGCCAACGCAGCATCTTGGGCAGCTTGCCAAGTCAAAATTCCAACATACGTTTGTCCTTCGGCGGATCCGTTCAATAACACGAACACTTTTGCTTACACCTATACCAACGGCTTGACGGTAACGGGTGGCTACTTTGCGTCTCAGATGCCAGAAATGGGACGTACTAACTACGCTCCAAGTTGCGGTGGCATCGGTGAAGCACATACCGATGCAGCGGGCTGGGGACGTTACTCAGGTTTGTTCTGGCCACGTTCGAAGAAGCGCTTCTCGGATTGCGTTGATGGAACCAGCAATACCATGGCATTCGGAGAAGTTTTGGGAGATCGAATCGCTCAAGGTCCGATGTTGTATGCTTTCACGTGGATGGGAATGGGTGGGCATCCATCCGCATGGGGCTTGCCAAATCCAATCAATCGTCCAGGTTGGTATCAATATGGTTCGATGCATCCTGGCCAAATCTTGATCTGCTTGGCAGACGGCTCGGTGCAAGGTGTTAATGGTACTGTGGATTCGGTAATGTTCCGCCGTGCCACAGGTGCTGTGGATGGAGAAATCCACACGGTATTCGAAGAGTAACGGGTCTTAGGGAATTTCACATTCCCATGGAATTTTTACTTTGGGATTTGAATCGATTTCAAAAGCGATAGGCCGAGTGGGAAACCACTAGGCCTATTTTTCATTTAAGCGTTGTTCGAGCGAAGTTGCGATTAAGTTGATTTGTGGGATGTCAAGTTGGAGCAGCTCATTGCTGGGAGAGACTTCAAGTCCCAAGAGTTGTTGCAAAAGTTGAATTCGCCCGATGATGATTCCGATTTCGGCTCCATCGGCTAGGCCTTCCTGATGTCCTTGTCGATAGAGTTGATCAGCCGCAGAGCCAGGTTCAAACTCCACTGACAGGAGTTCATCGACAATCTCTTGAATGCGTGTGTTTGTCATGTAGGGATTGGTGGTCATAGCGTAGTTCCAGCAGGCTTGAAACCATTCCTCTAGGGTGTGGCGGATCGCAGAAGCTCGTATCCTATCGAGGATACCAAACAGTAAATCGCTCAAATCCGGGCTACGACTATATTTTAACAGTTGCAAAGTAGATGTCAAAATTGGGGAAGGGTCCCATTGATTTGCGGTCCATGTTGTCAAGTCAAAGATTGTGATTTTAAAGTCGAGTTGCAAGTCTTTGGCATCGAATTCCATCGGGAGTAACTCGCGAAAGGTGGTGGGCGCATTCCAGCGTGTTGACCCATGAAAGATTACCAAGGCGAAGATAGGAGTTAGGTGGGTATTTTTTCGTTTTTGGTCTTCCCAGATCTGTAGAAGATAGGAGAGGACCTGCAAAACGGTGTAGTGATCTGCGGTACTCTTGTGCTCAAGCAATAGATATAGCAAAGCGGTCCGCGCAGCTGTTTTCGGATCTTCATTCGTCCGCAGGATCGGGAGTGAGAATAGTAAGTCCGCTCGTTTTTCTCGCAATTTACTGTCGATCCATGTGCCCGATTCCAAGCGAATTGCATTCAGGTCGAGTTGGTTTAGTAGATTAGCGGGAAAGGTCATCTATGTTAATGCGCGAACTAAGTCTATGTGTTTGAACGCAAAACGAAAAAACTTGTCGTGTGGCGAATCGGTGATTGAGCGTTGCAATGGTGAGCTCCTTTTGCGTAGTTGCCACCATTTGTTAGGTCCAGATTTGTCGATCGAGCATGCGATAGTTGATGGCTTCATGTAGATGATCGACATGGATATTGTCAGAGCCATCCATATCGGCGATGGTGCGCGAGACGCGAATGATTTTGTCATGAGCTCGAGCGGAGAGTCCCATATCGGCCACGCTATTGCGCATGAGCTCTCGTCCTTCGCGACAAAGGGGGCAATATTGGCGCAACTGTCGACTTGACATCTGCGCGTTGTAACGAGTGGTTGTATCGCTGAAGCGAGCTTCTTGTCGTTGTCGTGCTGTAATCACCATAGCTCGCATCTCTTCACTGGAAGTGCCAGGGTTTTCTGCCGAGAGATCACTGAACGGAACAGCGGGAACTTCGATATGGATATCGATGCGATCCAGAAGCGGGCCAGAGATCTTTCCCATGTAATGGTCGATTTGATTGGGTGTGCAATTACAGTTGCGACGCGGATCGGTGCGATAGCCGCAGGGACATGGATTGAGAGCGGCCACTAACATGAAATCGGCGGGGAATGTGGTGCTGCGCAGAGCGCGAGAAATGGTGACCACACGATCTTCGAGCGGTTGACGCATCACTTCGAGTGTCCGTCGATTGAATTCGGGCAGCTCGTCGAGGAAGAGCACGCCATGATGGGCCATCGATATTTCGCCGGGTGACGGAGGAGAGCCACCGCCGACAAGGCCTGCGTCGCTAATGGTGTGATGTGGTGATCGAAAAGGACGTTTGGCCATAAGAGGTTGGCCTTCTTGCAAGCGTCCCAGCACGCTGTAGATGCGGGTGGTTTCAATCGATTCCGTTGCAGTGAGTTGTGGCAGAATGGTAGGGAGACGTTTGGCTAACATCGTCTTGCCCGAGCCAGGTGGTCCAAGCATCAAGAGGTTATGTCCACCCGCGGCGGCGAGGCAGAGGGCGCGTTTGACCATGTCTTGGCCACGTACGTCGGCATAGTCCACGTCGTATTGGCTATAGGTGCTGAAGAGTAGATCGAGTCGTGAAGGGAAAGCATCGATGGTGAGTTGGCCTGAGAAGAAGCCGACGGCTTCGCATAAGCTGCTGACAGGAATCACTTCGATATCTTCGACGATGGCAGCTTCGGGGGCATTTTGAGTGGGTACTAGGATTCCCTTAAGTCCTTCTCGTTTGGCGGCGGCGATGGCCATGGATAGGGCCCCTTTGACGGGCCGCGTTTCGCCTTCCAGAGAGAGTTCTCCAACGACCGCATATTCGTCGAGTACTTCGGAGCTGAACTGTCCGCTGCAGGCGAGCATGCAGAGTGAGATCGGTAGATCGAACGAGGCAGCTTGTTTGGGTAGTTCAGCCGGTGCG